>DQYP01000199.1 GCA_011043375.1 Thermotogaceae bacterium
TGCACATACTCATCATCAGGGTATTTGTGTCCGCGCATTAAATTTTTGAAGATTCTAAAAACCATTTCATGATCGTGTCTCTGAAAATCACGAATCCTGTCATAAGCGGTTTGTAAAATCTTATAAACAAGCTCCGATCTTAATTTTGAACAATAATATTCGTTGATTGGAACATTTTCTGACCATGATACGATGAGAGAGGGAAGGGCTTGAGAAACCCTCCCCTCCTGTATTGCGATGAATGCGCCGTAAGGTAGATAATCTTTTATTTCGATCCAATCGTTGCCGTCAGTAATTATCATCCCTCTTCTATCAGATCCTCGGGCTTTTCATTAACTATTCCATAGAGTCTCTGCAAATAAGCCCAAAGCTTCCACATTATTGAGGATTTTACTTTTTTCAAATTCTCGATCGTTGGCGGCACGCTTTCGCTCCAGCCTTTTATAACCTGTGCCAAGAACTTGAATGGAATAGCCCCCTGAACATCGCTGAGATCCATCTGGTAGCTTCCATCTTCGAAAACCACAACTTTAGCCCCTGCAAAAGTTTTTCTGAGTTCCATATCCAAGTGTGCTGGAAGCTCTTTTAGAACTTCAAACCATACACCTGTCTCTTTGCCTACAAGTTTGTCTCCGTCAAAGTAAATTTTAACAGTTTCGTTAGTAGCAAAAAGACTCACCCTATCCCCTCCCGCTTAATTTAAATTTTATCAATAAGAACCAGTAGTGTTGACATAATCGTAAACTTCTATAACATCGCCAGAAGCAGGAGCAAGTGCTGTGAACGAACCGGTCAATATGAGTTTGCCTGCATCGTTGATGTCGTGGTTGAGCTCGGAGAATCTGACTCTCGGAAGCAGTATCTCGAGTTTATAGGTGTTTCCGCCCTTCTCTTTCTCAAACACTGCTTTTATCTTCCAATCTTCAAAGTTGACAAATTTTTGTTTATAATCGAACGCAACAGCTTCGTAGTCCATAACTATGTCCAAGCTACCAGTTATTTCCAGGTTCGCTGGCATTATGCTGTATCTAAGCCCAGTTCCGTCGAATCTGTAGTCGTCGGTATCGAGATTGTTGTTGATGGTAAGTTCAAAATTGGTGTATTTAACTGTAGTAGTAAGAGGAGTAGAATCATCACCATACATGAGAGTTATTTCTTTGAAAGTGAATGGATCAACTTCGAAAACCGTCATGCCGGTTTCATCTACATCAGAATCGAAGTATTCATAATCTGCAGTTATTGTGCCAGTTGGAGCAGTGTTGAATGTAATCTTTCCGGTACCCCAATCCACTGTGTATTCAGATGGGTCTACGGCAGTGCCATCCTCTTTTACAGTCAAACTGCCAGGAACAACTGGATGGTTGGCTAATGTATAAACAGTTCCGCTTCCACTGACATTCTCATCGGTCACGGACTGCGTCTCGATAACCTCCTGTCTTCCTACAACATCGATTGAAAGAGTAGGAATACTGCCAACAGAAGCAGCAAGCCTTGCTTGATTGAACTTAAGCCCTTTATAGAGCATCGGAATATCGGAATGACTGACCATAACAACAGCACTGGGCAGATCTTCACCTGCCGAGATAGGAGTTATCTTCGTAACAGTTTCTGTTTCAACAGTGGTTTGCTCGGATTTTCCAAGCACCATGTAAAAGAGAACCCCTGCTGTTTTTGGCCAAAGCTCAATTTCCATTGATCCCTCTGCACCTTCTCTTCCTGGGATCAATGAGCTTGGAGACCTAGCACCAAGTAGTGCCTCAGAAGTTATTGGATCCATTCGCCTGTTTATGCTTTCTGTTCTAACAGGCAGCTTATATAAAAGATCGCTTTTCGAACCCTGCCCAAACGCACTTTCGAGACCGAGATAGACTTTACTGAGTGCACCTATAAATGCAGCCATTATCTCCACACCTCCTATTTGCCAAAGTTCTCAAAAACCCAACTGATGATATATTTAGCCATGCGTTCTATAACATGTTTGCGTATTATCATGAAATTTCTTGCTGGCATGTTATGAGTTCCAGTAACATGGTATTGTGCGTATCTTGTTTGTGTGTAATATGTTAACACATTTGTTTTAACTTTGTATCTAATTGAATTGAGAAGTTTCTTTGTTCTCTGAAGTATCGGATGTGCCGCAAAAGCTGCTCCGAGTTTTCTAGCTCTTTCTTTTCTGGTTGATTCCGCAAGTGGTGCCCAACGTTTTACAGCTTCATATCCACTTGCTTCTTCTTTGAAATTAGTTTGCAAAGACTGTAAGCCCCAAGGGGCTATTTTTCTCAAACCTCGCTCAGGATTTCGAGCTCTTGAAATTACAGAATTTAAATTGCGTTTTAAATTGCCAAAAGAAACGTTTATCTTTACGCTCACCATTTCACATCACCAATACTCCAATTCCTCTTCCGTAAAAACCCTTTCATTAGACTGCATGGCTATCTTGGTTGAAGACTCTTGGAGCTGCTGTTCCATGAGCTGTGTCCTGACTTCGGTGAAATACATTTCCATTTCTCTTTGCCACATCTGCATATACATAGCAGCCATATCAGCGTTTCCAACGTAAGCATACAAACGAGAAATCACGTAATTTCGTGCTGCTTCATCCCTAACCGCTTCTGGAGCTTTAGGTAATTTATACTCAAAATACTCATTTGCATTATCAATAATTTCTTGGAGTTTAGTATCATCAATAACACCAGTTCCTGTTTCGTCCGTAAGATAAGTTAACAAATCATCTGGCAATATTTTCTTTATTTCGTCTAATGTCACCATACTATCACCTCAAAAATAAAGAGATACGGGAGGGGAGGGGGATGCTCCCCTCCCACGGGGGCACCAATCTATCAGCTAATCGTGACATTGAGTATCTTGACTGCTGCGGAGCTTGCAACATATGGAAGTGGTCTGGACTGTACAAATATCGCTTTACTTGCACCGTTATTGGTAACATCTTCCCAAACAACCGCTTCGCCTCTGATTGGCCTGCCATCTGGGTTGATCTTGTAGTTGACAAGTGCTCCGTATGCAAGCCTGAAGAAGCTGGAATCAACGAGTATGATCTTCCCAGTTCCGCCAGATTCATCGAATGGGATGTAGTATTTGAAGTCTCCGCTGTCGTCGGCATATCCACCAACATAGACGAATATATCAGCTGGGAGACCGTCTATATTGAAGGTCTGTCTGGCGGTCTTGTAAACTTTTATGTTGGTTCTCAAGAGCCCGAATCCATTCTTGTTAGCCCACTGCTGAATCTGGTTGTTGGAAAGCATAGCCTTCTCGACGTTTGGAGTAATGATTATCAGGTCGGGATTGGCTCCGTTCCTTCTCATCTCGTCAGCCATGTCTATAAGATCGCTTGCAACATTGGTGGTGTCTGTGAGAGTATAATCAGTAGCAGTAATTCCAAAGTCGTAGGTCAGAGATCTGTTACCGTCGCTGTAGGTTATTTTACCCTCAGAGAGGATCTGAGCAAACATGAGCTCAATCCTTCTGGTGACCCTGTTTTTAAGCTCAGCAGCAACCTTAGCAGCGACGTATTCAATGTTAGAAACAACATCTTTCTCGCTGGTTACGGAGATTATCTTGGGGTTAACTATATTGAAAACATCATCTTCGGTTACAACATAGTATTCAAATATCTCAGGCGGCGTGTAGGACACTTCAGAAACGTTTGGAGAAACATTAACAGGCCTTGCAGGATCTCCGAGTTTCCCGAGTGTCGCAACACTCATTCCGCTTTTGTCAATCCTTATCTTGACAGAGGGTATAGGAGAATACTCCTTAACTTTTCCAAGTCTATCTGTGAGCAAGAAGGATTCAACAGGAACCTGAGTGTAAACACCAGTCAGGTATTCGTAACTAAGTGCCATTGTCATTACACCTCCTCATCAAGCATTCTTTCTGGTCTCTACGAAAATTCCAACCTGCCTAAGCAATGCCTTTACGTCTTCGGATGGTGCAGAAGCCAGTTCGTCCTCATATATAACACCATGGAAAAGAACTTTCGCCTTAGCAGGAGACTGACCAGAGGTCACAGCTTCCATGAGAACTCCTGCAGGAGTACCAGAAGAATACGGTTTGTAGTAGTGGTTCGTGGAATCATATTCCAGAATTGTTCCAGCTTCAATATCAGCCGAAACATCCACAGGAACTATCGCTTCATACTTCTCGAGCATGCAAATCCCTCCTTCACTCGTTTTCGCCAGTTAACATTTTTACAGCCGCCTGAACTTTTTCAGACAACACTTTAGAGTCGTCCACTTCGCTCTCAGAAATCTGCTTCGTAAGCTCAGGTTTCTTAAGAACTTCAAACATTTCATCAAACACTTTCATCTGCTCGGGCTGTTCAAGAACCACCTTTTTAGCCTTTTCAACCACAGCAGGCACAACGCCTTCGCTAAGCCATTTCTTCGCCCAGAGCTCAACCTCCTTCTCTCTTGCTTCCTTTTCTGCCTCAGCAAGTTTCTTCTCGAGCTCGACTTTCTCCTCGGACAGCTTCTTGACCTGCTCCTTAAGACCTTTCTTCTCCTCTTCAAGTTTCTTGATCTGATCTTCGAGAGCTATAACTTTGTCCTCAAGTTCCATCTTCTTAATCACCTCCTGGAGTTCATCTTCGCTAAGATGGAATTTGGGTGGCTCTTTGTCAAATGCTTTATAATGGGCAACAAGGTGCTTGTAAACCTTTTCCTTATCTTTTACAGGAATGTCTACACCGCCTCTTGCACCAAGCAAAGCTGCCATGGCTGCTCTTACACCGCCCCAAACCAAAGTGAGTTTTCCGTTAATTAGTTTGTGATGTGGGAGTTTATAAGCCTGTTTGTTGTGCGGCAGTCCATCTTCCTGAACCTCATAGTTTTCCTTGTCAACATAAGCGCATGCTTTGGCTAAACCTTCCCACCCAAATTTTTCGAGAATAGCATTTCCGTCTCTTGCCCAATCCCAATCCCATCTCGGACTGTCATCCTTAGGAGTATTAACAACTTTCGGAACCATAAGCTTCACCTCCGCCTCTTCATCCTCGGCAGCCACCAACTTCATTTTCATACCTGCTTGAAAAGCTTGTTTCACCATTTCGACTATCTCATTGTAAAGTTCAGAAAGCTTAATGGGATTCATTTTTGGATGCGCGGGTCGATTTGTAAGTGCCACACCAAGTAAAACCGGCCCAACATCTTCGCCTGTTTCTTTGTTTACATAATGCTCCGTGAACTCAGCAGATAAATACTCAAACCTTTTTGCTTCTAAAAGCTTTGCACCATCTTGGGTAAGCGCTATCTTTGCCCAAAGCCCGTCTTCTCTTGCTTCAACCTCGACTATATCCCCAAACTTGCCGTGAATATCTTCATGAGAAATATTGACAGGCGGTTTGTAATGCGGTATACCGTTCTTGAAATTTTCAGCCATTTTTTCTACCATTTCTTTAGTTATGTTGACTTCGCCATATCTTGGATCATAAAATTTTCCGATAGGCAAAATGTTATGCCAGAATTCTTTTGTGTATTCTTCGAGTTTAGTCACCCGAACATAAGACTCCTGATACGGCCCAACATACACATTAACTGTTTCTGGCACGGTATCGCCTCCTAACTTCATTCGCTTAAATTTAGCTAACGCGCGTTTTTGTTCCTCAGAACGCTTTTCTTCAGGTATCGCTTTTAAAGCTTCATAAATGATTTGACGTGTTTCCAAACTAACTTCAGCCAAATGATCTAAATCATACCAGATAGAAGTTAGAACTGTATGCCCGCCTCTTTTACCTTCCCTAGCAACAATGGCAATGTTGGCTGTAACCCCAGGCTTAATGTGTTTCTTGCGCCATTCCTTTATCAATCTCTTTGGTGGTTTTCTTCTGAGTTTAAATACTGCTGTGCCTTTGAGTATGAATAAAACCACATCTTCTTTCTTTCCATCGTCATCTATGTCATATTTTAGCTCTTTACGATAATAAACTTTAATAGCCATATTATCACCTCAATGCCGCCCCGATTAAGAAATAGTCTATATCCCTTCGCGGAGCTTGAGGTGCATCTGGTGGCATCAGCTGAAAGTTGTTTGGAAGTTTGTAAAGCGGAATTAGTCTGCATCGGCAGGAGACGTGGTTAGGAGGAACATTTGCTAATAATCCCGCTATATCATTAGCCAAAATGATCTTACCGTTTCTACTTAAACACAGTTGACACGTTTTCTCGTCAATGACAGCTTGATATCTATATGCCACCACACCAAATTGTCTCGTGGATTTTAAAAGACCTAGGTTATAGAACCTCGCGGTTTCGGTTCTGGCTATTTGTCTCATTCTAACACTCATAAAACGTCTTAGTTTGCGATCAAGTTCGGCCATTATCTCCTGTTTAGTAGCTTTCGTTTGCGCTAATTCGTTATACTGTTGTCTCATATAAACCAAAGCATCTGTTAAGGCTTTTTGTTCGACCTTATCCAAATACGCTAAAAATTCATCTTCAAAATCTCTAGCAACTTTTTCTATACCTAAACTTTCAAACTGCTTGATTTTGTCTTTAAGGAAGCGTTTTAAAAACCTCTTGTCCTTTTCAAAGATCTTTTCTAACCTATTTAAAACCTGCGGATTATAAATCGGCCTGCCTTGCACAAACTCCAATATCTGTCTTGTTTCTAAATGCAGCCAAACAGCATAGTTATAAACAGCTAAAAGCATTATATACAAAACCCCATCAATGTCAGAATCTGGTGTTTCGTAAGGATACTCTAACAGCCTACCTCTGGCTTTTTTAGCCTCCCGATAAAGTGAATATACAGTTCGATTTTCTACTCTATCCAGAAGCTGTTCATAATCACGTTTCGTTAGCATCCTCACCGCCACCAAACAAAGAATCGTAAAATTCAGCTAACTCTTGTTCTGTCTCAGGTTGTTTTGCACTTTCAAGTACCTGCTGCCTTGGAGCACCAATCATTGCTCTAATCCAGTTACCATCTTCAACAGGATCAAGCACCCCTGCGCCAACCAATTGATTAAACGCAAGAGCCAATCTACTCATTTCTTCGGCGCTTGGCTGAGTTCTGAACAGGAACGCACCATAAGAATCTACACCCTCGAAATTGTAAGAGATTATTTTGCTTATGAAATCGTTCAAAAGCGCTTCGGCTACAATTTTTGCCAGTCTTTCCACGGCACTCATGAAAAGATTCATTTGCACACGTCCAAGTGAATAAGCTCCTGATCTCTCCGTAGACAAAAGCAGTGGTGGAACAAGTAAAGACCTCGCAATAAGTTGATTGGCGTATTCGATAGCCTCTCTAAATTCTCCTGCTATATTAACCCTTGGTTCGAGCAATTTAATATCTGTAGATGTGTCGGTTGCTATAACACCATTTATCCAAAGATTTCTTAAATCCTCAACTAATCTTTCGACATCGGTTGTTTGTCCAAAAAGAATTGGCATCGAGTACCTTTCCATAGCTATTGCCCAGAATTTAAACAAAGCGCTTTTGAATCTATAAGGTCTCCAAGCTCGCCTCAAAGCAGATTGTCCAAGAACCCCTTCTCCCATCTTAACAAAAATAACCTTCTCGCGCGGTATTTCAATCTTGTCAAATCCTGTATTCTGAACGAAAGATTCGATATCGTAATCATTTAATTTGGCGTGAAGTGTATCAGAAGGAATAACCACAACTCGTTTTACCATGTATTTATCGTCGACCACTTCCCAAACGATCTCAGCAACAGCAAAACCGTAAACTAATGCATTTATCACCAGTTTGGTTATCAAGGCTTCCAAGGGCGTTTCCATGCGTTCTAGGTTTTTTCTAACAAAATCTTGAACCTTTGAATCGGGATGAATGTAATCTCCTATTTTGTTAGCTGTGTTGTATGCCAAAAACTCCAGAGAAGCAGCAACCGTCTCATCTTTTTCAACCATTTCTTTGTATGAAGTGAGAGGAATATCGGAATCACTCCAAACTTCCCCTAGATAAGATGATAAAATTCCAAATGGATTAGCAAGCTGTGTCGTAGAAACAGGCATTTTTGGCTTTCTACCCATCCATATCACTCCTTAAATCAGCCAGTCATATTTTCCTGCTGGTAATACTATCCTCGAAGTTGCCACGGTTGCGGGTTTTGTGTAAGCCGCCAAAGCCAAAGCTATCACCGTATCATCATGGTATCCAGTTCTGGCTTCCATCTTCATGTATCCGCCTTCAGTCATCTTGTATTCAAAGAATCTTAATTCATCAATCAATTCTCTTAACATCGGAACAACTATTTCCTGCATTTCCATCTTAGCTCTCAAGTTATCAATCAATTCTTGTTTGGTTTGTGCGGTGAATTTAAACGGCTCAAGATACACGCCTCTCGACTTTAAGGCTTCAAAAATCGGATCGCCAACACCAGTCACATCAATATATCCTTTTGGTTGATAACGCTTATAGATGGTTTCGATTCTGTTGACCACGTATTGCCAAGACTTCTGGTTAAATCTCTCAAAATAAACCATTCGATATGGTTTTTCTGTCATATCCATAACCACGATAACTGTAAAGTCTTGATATTTTGCGACATCCACACCCATGGAATATAAGTGTCCCTGTTTTGGTCGAATCGGCAAACTGTAATCTTCTACAACGCCTTCGATGATATTCCAAGGAAACACAACATTTTGGTCATCTACAAATTCTGCTTCGTATTCAACGCGCCATCTAAGAGAAGTTTCACCGTATTCAAGCTTTTTGAGCTCAAGAAACTCTCTCGAAATATAAGGATTCATCCAAGAAGGAAATCTGAATGATTCATAACCCCTTACGCCCTCAAGTCCCTTCATGAAGCTGTCATAAAAATGGTTTTTTCCGTAAGGGGTTGAAATTTTTATTAAACGCCCGTTATAGTCAGCAAGCATAGGTTCGATAACATCGTACACTGCACTATCTTTAACAAAAGCAGCCTCATCGAGAATGACTAAGTGCGCTTTTCTGCCCCGCAAATTGTTTGGTTTATCCGAGGAACGGGCGTGAATTTCGCTTTCATGAACAAATTGGAGCAACGGATAAGGCGAATATTTAACTCTGTTAACTAGCTTGTTAAATGGGCTTCTTCCCAAAAATCTCAAAACTGACTCAAAAATAACTGTAGACTGATCGTATGTAGGAGCAATGATGAATATTATTTTTCCTGGCTGTCTTAAAGCTTCGAACAGTGCCATAACTGCCATGGATTCACTCTTCCCAAATCGCCTTCCTGCCGCAACAGTCAGAAACTGCGCCTTGCTGCGCAGAATTTGCTTCTGACCTTCGTGTGCCTTCCATTTAAAGAAGGTTTCAGCAAATTCAACTGGATCTTTGAAGGCGTCTTTAGAAATCTGCATAATCCACCTCAGTTAGCCTCTTCGCTGGCTCCCCACATTTGTTGAAGAAGTTCCATAATACTTTGCTTGACTTCCTGAGATTTTGTCTTTTCAATGACCGTCTTAATTGCTTGTATGCTGCGTTGAGCTGCGACATTCCATACCTTGCTCCAGACTTCAATGGTTTTTAAGTCGGTTGAAGACATTAACATTTTTTTGGCTTTCTGTCTAAGCATTTTAGCGTCCTCAATTATTTCAATCAATTCCTCGCGCTCATTTAACTTCATTAAACGTTGTTCTGCAGAAGTAAGAACTCTATCAACATCGGTAACAGCCTCTATGGCGTTTTTTGGATCAAGATGGGACTCAAGATGCTTTTTTATAGTTGGAACAGAATATTTAACTCCATAAGTGTTTTCGATATAAACAGCTATCTGCTTCGGAGAATACCCCTCAAAATACATTCTTTCTATTTCCTGACGATAAGGAGACTTACATATTTCACAGCGCATATTATCACCTCTCAGAAAGCTCTGAACCCGCTTCCTCAACCTCATGCATAATTTCCAACTCGGCTTCTATGTCCTCGACAGCGAGTGACCTAAAACAAATTTCGCTGAGCGTCACAAAATCTTCCATATCTTCTGCATACAAATCCCAATCATGAATTAACCAAAGTTCATCTTCTCTGTCCATCGGTCTCACAGTTATCCCCAACCTTTTCAAGTTATCCCCCTTTCCGTTAAAGTATTTTAACATAATCGTAACACGTTTGGGGGAAATTAAGAACATCAAAGAAAAAACCGCCCCGAAGGGCGGCAAAATTCGGAAAATATACAATTCCCGCTCACCCCAAACTCATGAAAGGAGGTCGAGAAGATGGTCACTACCATTATTCTTTTTTCTTTCTCACCACCTTTTCTTCAGTCTTCTCCTTCTTACCTGCCAATTCATCCGCAAAGGCTTCAAGAAATTCTCTCGCTTCCTGCTCCGTTTCAAACATTGCTAACTGAACTGACTGACCATTTATCAATTCCGCAACTACATATACACCTCCTCTTGTCCTTGAAAGATGTAGCCAAGCTATAGCGTCAGGGTTGATAAGCATATCTTTCTTGGTATACCGAATCCACACTAACTATCACCCCCCTCATCGTCGTCGTAAGGAAAGATATGCTGTTTTTCCAGCACTGTCACCCCCTTGATCACCCCCGTAAGTAGAAGCGGATACCAAATAACCACCATAACAATACTCAGAATTACAACATCAAGAAATTTAATTGGCAATCTGCTAAAACTAACTCTAAAAAGCCATATTATAGTCGTTAATATTCCAAAGCCAAAATAAAACGCTATTAGCCACATCCACCAAGCCACCAAATCACCTCCCTCTCAGCCATTCAGATCTATTATCTCTTCATCCAAGGCTTCACTTTCATCTTCATCGACCGAAACCTCAACGCCTTCTAACTCATCAGGTATAGCTGTCGCGGGCTTGACTCTCCTTGCAGAACCTTCAACATCATAATCTCTCTTGCGGGCTTTCTTGGGTGTAAAATCAACTGAGCTCTGACTGCCGCGTGGTATGATGTATATAAACCCGTTGCTGATAGTGATTCCTCTCTCATTTGTACTGACTCGTCCTGAAACGTAAACCAAATCGTTTTTTCTGACAGGTATTCTTCCATCTGCAAATACCATCACCATTCCAAGCTGCTCAAGCTCAGGAGAAGTTACGCCCACCAGCTGTCTTCCATTTTCCATTTTCTTGATATACCTCACATGTCCTATAAAATTCAGTTGCGCAAAATATCTCACCCTTATGACCTCCTCATAAAATTATCAAATTCCGCCTCAGTAATCTGCACAGGTTTTACTCTTGCTCGATATTTTCCTCCCTTCTCTAAAAACAAGTTGTAAAAACTGCCTGTCTTGCGTTCGATCGCTGATAATGTTGTAACAACATACCATTCACTTACTCTCAAATCCGCTGCAATTTCGTGTGTAGTCCACCAATCCGTTCTTAATGCGATTGCTTTAAATATCAAATATTGAGTCCATGTTAATCCTAAAGGTTCGCCTTTGTAAAAAACATCGTATATTCTGTCGTCGAAAATAAATGGCCCAAATTTAAATGGTGCTGGAATTGCAAACTCTTTAATTTTCAAAAGATATTTCCGCCATTTTTCTAAGGTTTCTAAAAGAATCTCTGTGTTAAAAGGCAATTCAAAGACCTCTTCAAAACCCATTTTCAAACCATCAAGAACTGTTAATTCTTTGGTAAAAAGAAACTTTACTACATATCTTGCTCTAAAATCAGCTGCATGTAATTTCAAAAGTTCCTTGCCATCGTTGTATTTCAAATAATCTTCGTCCATAAACAAGAATCCTGGTAATTCATAAAGCTCTCGCGTATGAAAATATTCTTTCGAAATTTTTATCTCATAATCAGCCCTTTTCAGAAGCTCTGCCAAAAGATAATGCAGTAAAACATCACCACAAAACAGATTCACCGAATTGAGCACCAAAGCATTAAGTTGAAGCATAGTCTCTTGGTTCCTCCGTCTGGAATCTCACGAGCATGGTTGCAGTTATTGTATCAGGATCAAAAGATGCAGAAAAAGACATCATCGTAGGAAACTTTTTATTCAATACATTGGCAATTTTTTCAACTTCGTCTCTTAAAACCGTGGGGGTATGTTGTTTCATATACATAGCAAACTCCCAAGTCAATGTTACTCTGTCAAATGTCTGTGGCATAAAGGAAAAATCAGTCAAAACTAATTTTATAGTTCCAGGAATTGGATCATCTACTCTCTCATCTACTACTTTATATCCCGCATCTTTCAAAGCAGTTACGACTTCGTTGTACATTAATTCACCTCCTTCCAAATTCCGAATGGCTTCAATCTATTTTCACGAATCAAACGGATTGCATTTATTGCATAACCTGCTATGTCCCGCAATGTGTCCTCCACTGTTTCGTCGACTTGTGCTTCTTCAAAACACAAATGTGCCAATCGGCTAACTTTATCCATAATTCTCACGGCTATCCCATAAAGCCCAGCTATCTCTAAATTCGAATCTCCGTAATCATGATTCTTCCTCTCCAATAATTGGACTATTTCATTAGCAATTTGTTCAAATTTCATTGTACCCCTCCATAATACCGAATTGGTGTAGACAGAAATTGCCTGTTTTCACATTCAAACAGCAACGCCCTTGAGTTGCTTTCCGCTTTTATGATTAAATCGTCGCCTTTGCAATGAGTCAAAATCGCATACACATCCCTTGGATTAACCACGATCTTGAAATCCTCACCTGTCTCATTCTCGATCTCTAAATCGTATTTCGCTATACCATTTTCCGATTTTACCATAAGCGTCATTGTGTTGCCTTCGATCTCTATCATAACGGGTTCGCTCGAGTTGGTTTTACGCAAAAACGCAAATCCATCTTTAAGCTCTTTTTTGTTCACTTTGAACACATACTTCACCTCTGGAAAAGCCCGCTGATAATCTGGAAACTGTTCGTGAGCAATTCTGGCTTTAAAAATTACAGGATAATCTTCGAAATTCCAACTAAAGACGATATGATTGTGTGCGACTCCTGCAGCAATGGTTACATCCTTCTCTTTGGAAATTAGTTTTGCTATTCCGTGAAAAATAGCTGGGTTCAAAAGAAAAGCGTTCTCTTGAGGTGTAGTGATATCTTCTTCTGCCAGCGCCAGTTTAAACCCATCCGAGGAAACAAAGCGCAGTTTTTTGCCTATTTCCATTCTGACAAATCTTAAACCGCCAAGTTCTTCTTTGGAAACTGCAAACACCACAGCGTTAATCATATCGAGCAGAGTTTTACCATCGATTTCAAACAGCCTTTCAAAGGTTCCATTCTCAAATGTATAAGCCATATCCGTCATGAAAGGTAATGTAAGTTCCTTGCTTCCTACCCAAAATATCGCTTGTCTATCAGCATCAAACAAAATAGTATCAGCTTTGATGGCTTTAAAAGCCTGTAGTGGTTTCGGATCAACTGCAAAATCCATATCTATCAAGCTCTTGGTTAATTCTACAGCCGCAGTAGATTCAGAATCTGAAAAATACATATACAGGCTTCCATCTTCAACAGTTTTAAATCCCAAAAACGGTGTGGTTTTTAGAACTGGCGATTTCTTTATCATCAAAGCCGCTTCAACAAACGCATCGAACACTTTTTTACTTATTTCAACTGCCACATTCTCACCCCTGTTCTATATATACCACATTTCTTAAAATTTGTCAAGCGTCAGTGCAAGCACTATACCCACACGCTTTGCAAGAAGCACAACCGCTTTCTATAACAAGAATTTCTCCACATACAGGACATCTCGGATTGCCTTCTTCATCTATATAATAGCCTTTTGGTGTAAGAGTCCAGTTGCGCTTCATTTCCTCCAAATCCTTCAAAGCTTGTTTTTTCTTGCCCTTCGCTCTCACAAAGTCAATTATCTCCATAACAGCGTCAGCCATTATACTTGCTAGTGGATCATACTCATTGCGCCAATTTTTAACTTTTCTGAGCTGTTTAAAAATTTGCTGTTTGTCAACCCCAGATCTCAATGCCAATGAAACCATTCTGCCAGCGAGATTCATAAACGGTGCAAATTCTTTCGTAGATTCCGTGGCTCTAAAGAAAACTTCAAAAGGTTCGTTGTTTTCATCAAAACCAACTTCAACATACATTTTCTTGGTCTTTTGATCGCCGTTCAAAGTAAAGCGAACTTCTTTCTTGATTGAATTGATAAATGCGGGTCTTTGTTTAGGAACAATATGCCCCGTCTTGGTATCAACTGATATATTTAACTTTCCAACCACAAATGTCTTGGTTTTGGTTTCTTCCTTCTTCGCTTGCGCTTTAGCGCTCAACACCTGAGTTTGCAAAGATCCATCTCTGTAAATGGTCACATCTTTTATGTTCGGATCTTTCATGGCTTCAACGAAGATTTCTTCGACATCTTTTATCGTTGCAGAATTCGGTAAGTTGATGGTTTTGGAAACAGCCGAAGAAACATACTCAGAAGCCGCTGAAAGAACCTTGAGATGATCCTTCCAATGCATTTCGTGGGCTGTGGTAAATGCCTCTCTAATTCTCGGATCTTTAATAACTTTGGAACTTCCATGGTTATTTTTGAGCTGTTCAAGAAACTCGGGTTTAGAGGCTTCAGGATAGTAAATTTGAAGCAGTTTATTGGAATATTCCAGAGTCTTCCATCTTTGAGTATTCGACTCACGATATTTCCTGATGTAATACAGGCTGTAAAATGGTTCGATTCCTTGCCCAACATCCCCGAATATATCAGTTTGCATAAGAATTCCAACTGTTCCAGAAGGCTGAATAGTGGTAAGCGCAATGTTTCTATAGGGTAATCCGGGATATGCCATGTTGCCAAACACAGCACTTTTCAACTTATCTCTCTGACGAGCTTCAGATTCCAAAACATACATAACATCAAACGCTAATTTGGCCATCAGTTCGGGCATAGAAAGTTCTGTGCCGGTTTCAATAAACTGAAGCGCAGTAGCACCAGCCAGAGCGGTGAAACCTATTCCGACGTTCCTGAACAACATTGCAGATCTAGCCTGGCCTTCATCTGGAAAAGCCAAAAGATCAAGTTGAAAATCCAAAAATTCATATGCCACACCTGCTAAGTGAGTAAGCAGCTGAACCACACTGGTTTCGTGCTTAGAAGCATAGTGATAAACCTTAAACAGATCAATGCTCAAGAGATTGCAATTCCCAACGAGATTGTATTCATAGCTAGAAATTAGTGGTTGTTCTCCACACACGTTAACACTTTCGATTGGTATCCTGCTCGCAACCGGATTGTCTTTGTTAATCTTGTCCAAGAAAACCAAACCTGGATCTCCCGTTTTCCAAGCATGTTCTGCAAGCATTTTGAGTAGCTGTCTTGCTTTAATAGCTTTTTCTTTTACAATCTTGCCATTGAATTCCATGTTGACATATTCATCGTTTTCCAGCTTCTTCAAAAAGTCTTCGGTGTTGTTAATCACAAAGGAAATATTGAAGTTAGAAAGTTTACTTTCACCATCATTATCGCGCTTTGAAGTTATGAAGTCTATCGCATCAGGATGAATTGTAAATTCTCTTTCCCAAAAGTTAGGAAGAGTAAGGTTTCCATATCCATGTGTTGCCATTCCGGCACCGCGTCTTGTTTTACCGCCCTGCTTTATAGTGGCAAGCATTTTGTCAAACATTTCCAAGAATGAAAGAGATCCAGAAGAAGTTCCGCCATGAGAGAGCGGAGCGTCTTTGTATCGAAGTTTTCCAAAATTGAGTCCTATGCCTCCACCAGCTTTGGAAATTATAGCCGCTCTATAAAGTGTTCGCATAATGCCATCAAGAGAGTCTTCGAGAGATAAAACATTGCACGCAGCAAACTGCAAACGTGGATCAAGGTGTTCAAAAACTTCTTTCAAAACAGGAAAAGGATCGTCTAATTTATCGATCTCGGTGTAGACTATTTTAGAATCAACATCGCCTGTAAGAGAACCTGCATTGACAAGGGTTGGTGTGTTTGGAAGAGCAACTCTGGAAGCAATCATCTTGTAAAATAGCCTCCAAAGCAGCTTTGCGGCCTTTTTTAGAAGTTCTGCTTTCTTGGATTTCGGATTGTAATACAAGCTCAAAGCGGAAACCACGGTTGTTGCAACACGCTTTGCAAGCATATTCCAATCTTCGCCGGGCCACAGATAGCGCTCTCCGGCTATCTGTTCAGCTTGGTCGGAAGGCTTGTAAGCAGACCAGTACTCAAAATATGCCATCAGCACATTCCAATCGTCTTCTATTTCCCTAACCCACTCTTTGAGATCTTGCAAGGTAGCTTTCTTGAAAAAGTGATTCACGTAATGCTCACGAATGGTGGCTCCGCTAACATGAGGATCTAAATAATCAACAGACACACATACCCCTCCCTATTATTCCGTGAGTTGTTCACCTGTTCTTGAAGCGATATCAGCTATCTCAAACTCAATTTCTTCACCATAAGTGGCTACCGCAGCTAGTTTAATAGCTTCCATAACGTAGGAGCGGGGTATGTGAATTTTCCACGTAGCAATCTCGCCTTTTCCAGTAACAGCCGTCGAAGAAGTTGGAAAGCTAGCTTCAAATTCAATTTTATGCCCTTCAGGAAGGGTTATGTAAACAGTTACAGGTTCATTTATGTGATACAAATAAACTTCAGCTATTTCTTTAATCTGATTGATAGAAGTTTCGAATTTCGCAATAGCTTCATCCTGTTTAAACTCGACTTTCTTCACAATACATCTCACTTCTTTCGCCTCCCTTTTCTAGATTTTCTTCTCGGCTTTCTAAATCTCTTACCTCTTTTGAGCGTATCTAAAACTCTCTGAACATGTTCTGGAATCGGAAAAATGCTGCGGCGTTCTTGGTTCTCCCGTATCAAATCCGCACGGTTTAATTTCATCTGCCCGTTATGTATCTTTAAATGGCACTCATGACATACAGAAAGAAGATTATCGGGATGATGATTTGAAATAGTAGGAGGAACAGCTAAGAAATCAGGTATATGTGTATTGCGGGGATATATATGATGAACCTCTGATGCAGGTTTACCACATATTCTACATCGATGTTTATCTCTTTCTAGCACATAAGAGCGTATATCAGATGGTATCTGTTTCAATATCTCATCTCCTTTCAAAACACTTCCTTTCGAAGAAAACGGCCGCGGGGACGCGTCAGCGACCCGCGTGCCGTCTCCTCGAAAGGTGGGGTTCCCCTACTCTTTCAGATTTTCAAATACCCAATCCGCATTATAAGTTATACCACACACCCGTAAGATTTGCAAGTATTTCAACGTTACAGTTTCGCTAACTATGTTACAAAAACGTTACAACGTCATGAAGAAAATTTAACACACAGATATATATATTATATATAATCTATACTCCCGTATGAGATACTGTACCTGTAATAGAGTTAGGTATTAATGTAATAGCTGTTATATAATAATTCTCACATTCTTCAGAGCTATTATTCTTGTAAACTGTCATACAACGTAATAGTTAGATAGTACGTAATAGAGCTATAATACAACGTAATAGTTATACCAGATATTTTAAATTTTCTTTCTTTTTCTTTTCTTTTCTTTGCAAGGTTTCTTAAGGAGAGATTTCTTTTCTTTTCTTTTTCTTTCTTTTCACAAAACTGATTTTCGCTGAATTAGAGCTTAATTGCATTTGTTCACTGAGTGAACTTAAAAATGAATTTGCAGTATTTATGTGCAATGCGAGTTTTTTGCAATGGTGTCAAAAATAATTCTTGACAAACGTGTCAGAGTGTGGTATATAATATAGCGGATGCTATTGAAAGGGGGCGGTTGGATGGAAGAGTTTGTGAGGTATTATTCGGAAATGTTCCCATTGTTCAGGAAGCATGGAGAAGAGGATGCGGGTTTTGATTTGCCAACCAAAGAGGATTTTACCATCAAGCCAGGAGAGTTGAAAGTTGTTCCGACAGGTATTTATCTTGACATTCCTTCAGGGCTTTATGGACAGATCCTTGGAAGATCGGGTTTGGCAGCAAAAGGGATTGTTATTCTTGGCGGGGTTATTGATCCTGGATATAGAGGCGAGGTCAAGGTGGTTATGTATAACGCAGGGCAGGAAGAACTCTTTTTTGAAGCTGGAGATAGAATAGCTCAGATTGTTTTTATCAAGATTTATAATGCGCCTGTTGTTTTAGTTTCTTCAAAAAACAGACTGAGCCATTCTGTGAGGGGAACAGGTGGTTTTGGTTCAACTGATTGAAGGGAGGGGGAAGCATGGTGAAGATCAATGAAGATGTTTTGGAAACTATAAGTAGCATAGTTGAGAAGGTTAAGAAGTTTTTACCCAATCCTCAAATATTCATTGATATACACGAGGAAGAGATTACACTTAAACTCGTGGAGGGAGAAGGAGACAAAGCAAAAGAACACAGCGTGCTTGTGAAGATGAATCGCTATGCTACCGTGACCTACTTTAGATACACTGCACCGTACAATTCTAAAGCTACAGACAATGACGAGGATAAAGAAATAGCAGATTACATTTTTTGGGAGTTCCCTGGCTTCTTTGATGGTGGAACACCAGTTGTGTTCAGAAAGAGCTTAGAGATAGTTGAAGACCGTTAGGGAGGGATGGTGTTATGGATGTTATGATTGTGATAGCGTTAAATATTATTGGTCTTATTGCATTGGCTATCTGGGCACCAATATGGCTTTTAGCATACTTGTTTATTGGGCTAGGATACATGCTATTTGGATGGATTCATGGGCACATTGATTGGCTCATTAGACGTGATTATACATTACTGAACTTCTTTATCTCCGCTTTGTGTTTGCTGCTTTTCTGGCCGAGTGATATGTTCATCTGGAAGGAGGGGTGAGAATGATTGTGTTGGAGGAATTCAAGGAGACGTCAGGTAAATTGCTTAGAGCGGCTTTTAACCCTAAGAAAGTCATTGCAGTGCAATTGGATCACAGGGACGTGCAGGTAATTTTTATAGACGGATCCACGCTGAACATTCGCTGTGATACACCGCAGGATGCTGAAAAGTTGTTCCGGCAAGTAGTTGGCGATCAGGAAATGGTTATGCGAGTTACTAGATCATTTTGGGGGTGATGAATGTGTATTTAGAATCAAATATCGTTAAAAGGAAGGAGGTGAATATATGGAGGATCTAATAGATTTCCCAGTTAGTGCGGATTGGTTGGATTTTTATCACGAAAGAGGACTTACACCAAGATCTTCAGGAAGATATTCACCAGCCGAGCGAAGACTTTTAGAAGAAATTGAAAATCTCAGAGCAGATTTCATTAGATTAGCTGAACAGCAGTCTAAGATAATGCAGATGATCTATGAATTATTGAAGCAGTTGAATAATAAGCCTCTCCCGAAAGTTCAAGAAGAAAAGCAGGATTATGGATCACTTCTTTTGGAGGTGAGCGACGATTGAGACTGGAAAAACTCCCAAATGGATTCTATGCAGAAGTCCCTGTTGATCAAGGTATGATAGTGGTTCGTTATGGAAAATTATCCGAGAAAAACGATTCTTTGAGTGGGTTGTTAAACATTAAGCTAAAAGCTGGTTCGCATGTTTTTAAGCTTTATTCAGGACGATGGAATTGTATGTCAACGAGAACAAGGAAAGATTTAGCCAATTACCTCTCAAGGGTTACTCCAAAAACTTTTGAAATTGATTGGCATGAAATTATTGAATGGTTAGCGCAGGGTATTCTTGAAAAATATTTCTCATCATCTGAGGTTTTAAGGATAGTTCCTTCCGAGCACGCAGAAGTTGAATTTTTGCTTTACCCAATCCTTCCAAAGAAGCATCCAACTTTGATTTTTGCTCCTGGAGGCACTGGAAAATCTTTCGTGGCAATGTATCTGGCAATGCTGGTTCAGAACGGAATGAGTTTGCTGGAAAACACAGAAGCAGAACAAGGTGAAGTTTTATATCTGGACTGGGAAGTGGATTATCAGGAAGCACAAAGACGTTTTGGGATGTTAAGAATGAGTTTTGAAAATCAGGATTTGGAGTTTCCACTTTATAAGCGCTGTGAATTAACTCTTAAGGACGAAATTGATGATATTCTTCAGGCTGTAGCTGAGAATGGAGTGAAATTAGTTATCATTGACTCTGTTGCGCCCGCTGTTGGAGGAGATATAAATGATTCACACAAAGTCTTGAATTTCTTTCAGGCTGTTAGGCAAATTACCACTACAGGAGCTTCAGTTATGCTTTTGACACACGTTTCGAAAAAAGACAAAGATGAAGACTCCAGATCTCCAATAGGATCAGTGTTCTTTGAAAACTTATCAAGGCTTACATGGGAATTGAGATCTGAAATGTTTGATGATGGAATATTCGATTTTGCTTTAATACCGCGAAAATCAAATTTTGGCAAACTTGATCCAGTTGGTTTAAGGGCTGTTTTTAAGTTTCACGGTGTGCATTTTAGCAAAATTTCTGCTGATCAGGTTATTCAATACGAGAAAGAATTTGTGGTTTATGATCTTCTCAAACGTCTGAAAAGTGCTACAGTAAAGGAGATAGCTAATCAGCTTGGTATGCGAAAGGAAAAGGTGTACACAATCTTGACAAAGTTGGAAAAACGTGGTAAGATATACTCCGAGGGAGAGCAATGGAAAGTGCGGGAGGTTGTTTTGGAAGACATTCTTGATTTGAACGAGGTGGATTACAATGGGTAAATATGAGCGAAGAAAGGGGTATCGTGGAGAATATAATCTGGTTAAGAAGTTGAAGAAAATGGGTTTGGACGCAAGACGGGTTCCTTTGTCAGGAAGTGCTGAAGGATTTAAAGGGGATGTGATAGTTGAGGGAATGACAGGAGAAGTCAAAGTGAGAAGACATTCTTTTAAAAAGCTTTATGAGTGGCTGGAAAATCGGGATTTGTTGTTTGTTAAAATGGATAGAAAACCATACTTGGTGGTAATGAATTTAGAAACCTTTTCAAAGCTTTTGAAAGGAGGCGAGGAGAGTGAGTAAGGAAGGAAAATATCTTGAAAAGCTTATCAACGAGGCAATGGATTTAGATGAATCTCCTGAAACTGTTGCGTTGATTGCTACAGCATTGAGTGTGGCGCGGAAATTGGTTGAGGAAAAGACTGATATGCTCAAGGAAAGCGAAGCCTATAAATTCTATTATGAATTGGCAAAGTGGCGAGCATAAGGAAGGAGGCGAGGAAAAGTGAGCGAGGAAGCTGTCAACTACAGTTGGGAGGATATAGTTCAATCATTTGGAGAATCGGATAGTTTTTCTCTAATATCTCAACATGTGCTAGGGGTAAAATTCGCAATAACCTTCAAACTTCTTAAAGCCAAGGAAATAAGAGAAGCGGTTGCTAAAATATCCAAATATGCGCTTACACCAGAAACAGTCAAACACAAATTCGCTAACAGAGCAGGAACGCTTTTGAGAGATCTGGATAATGCCATCGAAAGGTTAGACAAGTTCAACGACAAAGTAACAGAACTTGCCGAAAACATGGTGTTTGATTCGGTAAATGCGGTAAAGTTTTACAAACGCTTTACCAAGCTTACTACAAAAATTTTGAAAGTTATCGACAGATTAAATATTTACATAGAAGCTGCTAAAGCTTTAAAATCACTTTATGATTCGGTCTTTCCTGAAGAAAACAAAGAAGACGCCGAGGAATGAATTATGTAATCAAACAGTTCTGAATTTTGTCTCATTAGACTCAAAAGATTATGAGATAACGCATTAATCAAGCTTTCATCGTGTTCATCTATCCCCGCGTGAAACAAAGCAACGTGGATGAGTTCGTGAAGAAGGGTTTCGATCATTCTGTCCTCACTTTGGGTCTTTCGAATGAAAATATGTGTGTTGCAATAATCAGTTAAACCAAGCTTTTCACCTTCATAAAGATCACTCTCGACCACCTCAACGTTCCAATGCATTCCACCAATTTTAATGCCGTTTTTGATCAACTCAACCAACTTCAAAAACATCACCTCCTTAGCACTGAGAAAATAATTATAGCACATTTTAAACACGTTTGGAGGTGTTTTTATGATAGCTCCTGAATGGCTAAAACAGGGAAAATATTGGTTAATTGTATGCACAGAAGATGTATTCAGAGAAATGCAGAGGGTTCTTCATTGTTCAAGAAAAAGCGAAGATGTGTATGAAACAAAAGATTTTGAAATCAGGGTGATTAAAAGTCTTAGAAGTGTAAGAAAAAACATGATAGAGTCAGAGAAAACGGTTATAATTGTAAAAGTTGTAAAAGGGCAACACAGTTGTTATGTTGAAAAGCTGAAAAAGGAGGAATTGAAATGAAACTTCAGACACTTCTTGAAGAGTATGGTTTGGAGTTAAGAAATGACGAAATTTACATCAAAAACAGCAACCAAAGAATTGGTGTTTTGCAATGGTATGAAAAACGCTCGAACGGCGATGTTTACGTGTTTGCATGGAATCCTATGCAAAACGAGCCAGTTACTTTGATTTTGAGAGAAGATTCTCGAAGTGTTCATATCGTTGCAAAACAGATGTCGGCAAAGCACAGGGTCACTATTTATGGCGAACTTTTAGACAAACTGCTGCGTAAGTATGAAAAATCAGTTATAATTCTAACAGCAGACGGGGAACAATTTAAGGGCAGATTTTTCGTTCCGGAAAAGAAGAAAGTATATTCTACCCCGCCTCAACCTTCCA
>DQYP01000068.1 GCA_011043375.1 Thermotogaceae bacterium
CAGCGTGACCATACGATATAGCTTTTATTGCATGTTCTTGCGAGATTCTCTCAACTTCTCGCATTAGTTCTGGAATATTACTCGTTGGAACAACCACATCTTCAAGACAATTAGCAGGATACAGGGCATTAACCGCCTCAGCAATGGATTTTCTAATGCGCCATATCTTTTCGCGTGTATTTCTATTATCGGCAACAAAAACCTCCAAGGCTCCATGTTTAAAACAAAGATTCCCGATTCTTTCGTAATCGTCTTCCACTGCTGATTTATTGTTGCCTTCCAACTCAATTATCAATTGAGCCTCGGCATCATCATATGGAAGTTTCGAATTCAGAAATTCTTCAGTTAAAAGCAATGAAGGTTTATCCATGAATTCTATAGAAGTTGGTACTATTTTTCCCTCCCTTACTATAACTGGAACAAAATCTATTGCTTCCCTAAGAGTTTTAAAGGGTACAAGCAGATCAACCACATACTTGGGAAGAGGGAGCAATCTCAAGATTATTTTGGTAATGATTCCAAGTGTTCCCTCTGAACCAACCATCAACTGGACTAAATTGTATCCCGTTACATCCTTTACTCTCTTTCCACCAAAAAAGGTGATTTCTCCACTCGGTAACACTACTTCCAATCCAAGAACATGATTGCCTGTGGGTCCATATTTTATGACTTTGTTTCCACCTGCATTTTCAGCTACATTACCACCTATAAATGAACTGTCACCACTACAAGGATCTCCTGCATATAACAGACCATGTCTATTGGCAAATTTTTGAATTTCTCCAGTTACAACCCCCGGTTCAACAGTTATAGTAAGATTCTTCTCATCGAGTTCTAATATCTTGTTCATTTTCTCCAGTGACAGCACTATTCCACGGTACAATGGAACGGCTCCACCTGATAGGCCAGTCCCGGCACCTCTGGGAGTTACCGGTATCAGTTCTTCATTCGCAAGTTTCATGATCTCAGACACCTGTTCAGTTGTTTCGGGAAACACAACAACCTCTGGGGGGATCTCCACTCTCGGCTGTCCTTCTTCATCGTGAGAGTAAACTTCTAACTTTTCAGGATCCATTGTAACGTTCCTCTCACCCACTATGTTTTTTAACCTTTCTATAATTTTCTCATCAACTTTGTTATATCTCATTTGTTCTTTCCTCCCGATTTTTCAATTTCAAGCTTTATACGTTTGGTGAGTTCAGGTATGACTTCAAAAAGATCCCCCACTATTCCAAAATTCGCGATTCTGAATATGGGTGCCTCAGGATCTTTGTTTATTGCCACAATGTATTCAGAAGTTTGCATACCGGCAATGTGTTGTACAGCACCAGAAATACCCGCGGCTATGTACAATTTGGGGGATACAACTTTTCCACTCAATCCCACTTGGTGAGGATATCCGATCCATTTTGCATCCACCGCTGCTCTTGATGCTCCTATCGCTGCTTTCAAAGCTTCTGCTAATTCGGAAATGTATTTAACATTCTCCGGCTTTTTTATTCCCTTCCCAAATGCAACAACCACATCAGCATCTTGGATATTAACATTTTGTGATTCATCACGTTCAAATCTAAGGGTTTTGACTCGCACATTGAATAGACTTTCATCGGGTTTAAGTTCTACTATCTCTCCTTTTCTGCTTTCATCTTTTGGAAGAGGTCTGAAAGTTCTTGGCCTGACAGTCGCCATCTGTGGTCTGTGATTTGGTGTTTTTATTGTAGCCATGACATTTCCACCTATAGCTGGCCTTGTTTGTAAAAGTAAATTGGTTTCTTCTTCAATATCTAAACCAGTACAATCGGCTGTCAGCCCAGTATTCAACTTTGCAGCAACAGCAGGGAAGAATGTTCTTCCGGAACTGGTGGCACCAGTTAACATTATGTAAGGCTGCCTTTTCAAAGCCACATCGGTGACTATATTGGTCCAAATTTCCTGGTTGAAAAACTTAAGCTCCTCGTTTTTAACAAAGAGTACCCTATCTGCTCCCCTGTAAATCAGATCTTCAAGTTCATCTTCGCATCTGGAGTAGAGAAGCAGAACTTCGACTTCACTACCCAATTTATCTGCAAGTTCTCTTGCCTTTGAAGTTAGTTCATATGTCACACTGTGTATCTTCGAATTTCTCACTTCCCCAACCACAAGAACGTCGAAATCCATTTTCACAGCCCCCAATTATAGATTTCAGATCACAGCCATTTTTTTCAATATATCAACAAGATCATCCAACGCCTTATTCAGATCTTTAACGGAATAAATCTTGGCATTTCGGGAAATCTTCGGATAGTTTATCTTAACGACACGGGTGGGTGATCCTTTCAAACCCATCTCTGACTCACTCAATTCCAAATCATCTGCTTTTAAAAGTTTTAATTCAGCTCTTCGAGCCTTTATTTTTCCTCTTAAAGTGGGCATTCGTGGCTCGTTTATATCTTTGACAACCGTTAACAAACACGGAAACGGTAGAAACTGATCTTCATAGCCTTCTTCTACTACTCTTGAAACAACCAAACCTTCGCTAGTAACCTCTTTTACTCTGTTTACATAGGTTGAAAATGGTATATCGAGCATTGCAGAAACTTCGGGGCCAACTTGACCGGTTTCACCATCGGTTGCTTTTTCGCCCGCGAGTATCAGATCGAATTTTCCAAGCTTTTCTATAGCCTTCGAAAGGGCTTTAGATGTTGCCCAAGTATCCGCTCCTGCGAGTTTCCTATCACTCAAAAGGTAGGCTTCGTCGATTCCCATAGCCAAAGCTTCCCTAAGTGCTTCCTCTGTTTGAGGAGGACCCATGGATATCGCTACAACCTCTCCACCTTTCTTCTCTTTCAATCTAAGTGCCTCTTCCAATGCGTGGAGATCCAAAGGATTTATAATTGCTTGAAGCCCTTCTCTTATCATCGTACCCGTTTTTTCATCCATTTTTACCTCATCCGTGTCTGGTACTTGTTTTAATAAAACTATTATTCTCATTAGCCCACTCCTTTTGATAATTTTTTTGATGAATTTAAGAGGACTTTCTGGAGTTTTACATTTCGTTTTTATGATATCATTTTTTTATGTTTAAATCAAATTTTTTATCCATTTAATCTGTTAAATAGATATATGAAAAAGATTTGTAATACCAAAACTTTATTGGACATTTGTAAAGTGATATACTTTTAGTATGAAATATGAACTATGATTACTGGTTGGAAGGATTGAGTACAGATGAAGTGTAATGTGACAAGGAAAACTCAAAAAATTGACCATACGGAATTATACTTTTCAAAACCATCTCGACCTGTTGGAATAATCATTTTTGGTGCATCGGGTAATTTAACGCGGAAAAAACTTTTACCTTCTCTTTTCAAATTATATCAAAGAGATTTAATACCGGATGATTTCTTCATCCTCGGTGTTGCACGTACTCAGATGACGGATGAACAGTTCAGGGAATATGTTCAGAAATCCATTAAACAAGCTGGGAATAGAAAATTTTTGAGTGATTTTTTAAAGCATTGCTACTATTTGAGTGGCAATTATGAATCTTCAGAAACTTACGGAGAGATTCAAAATAAATTGAAAAGATTGGAAAGGATCCATGGTACTCAGGGAAACAAAATATTCTATCTTGCGATTCCTCCGAACGTTTTTCAAGCGGTGATATACAGATTGAGTGAATCCGGTCTTGCAAGGGAATCGAAATTCAGTTCTAATTTTGCGAGGGTTGTAATAGAAAAACCTTTCGGTAAAGATCTTGAAAGTGCCCGTGAACTTGAGAGAAGCTTAGCGAATAATTTCAGTGAAAAACAAATCTATAGAATTGATCATTATCTTGGGAAAGAAACCGTTCAAAACATTTTTATATTCAGATTTGCCAATACCATATTCGAACAGGTTTGGAACAATAAATTCATAGATCATGTCCAAATAACAGTCGCAGAGGATATAGGTGTGGAAAACAGGGCTGGTTACTTCGATACCACAGGGCTCTTGAGAGATATGTTTCAAAACCACATTTTGCAAATGCTGGCTTTCGTTGCGATGGAACCCCCCGCATCATTCAACGCAGAAAGAATTAGGGATGAAAAGGTAAAGGTTCTAAGATCGATACGTCCTTTTCCTTTGAACGAGCTTTACAGGTGGATAGTTCGCGGACAGTATCTTTCTGGAAAAGTTAACGATTATCAAGTACCGGCTTATACTGAAGAACCGGGGGTGTCCAAGGATTCCAAAACTGAAACTTTCGTGGCTATGAAACTCATGATAGATAATTGGCGATGGAACGGTGTGCCATTTTATATAAGAGCGGGTAAAAGACTACCTCGAAAGATAAGTGAGATAGCGATAATATTCAAAAAGGTTCCATACTCGATGTTTCCAAATATTCCAATTGAAGAGCTTGCACCCAATAGCTTGATCATAAATATTCAGCCAGATGAGGGGATAGCCCTGAACATACAGGTGAAACATCCCGGCGCGCGATTGTGCCTTGAAACATTGAGTATGGAATTCAAATATGAAAATGTTTTCAGTATAAAGGCATTGGATGCATACGAGAGGTTACTTTTAGACTGTATGATAGGTGATCAAACTTTGTTCATCAGGAATGATGATGTAATAGCTTCTTGGGAATTATTAACACCGGTTTTGAGATCCTGGGAAAAGAAATCCGAAAATGAAAAAAATGGCAAAGTTCACCCTTACAGGGCGGGTACCTGGGGGCCGAAAGAAGCAGATTGGTTGATAGAGAAAGATGGTAGAAAATGGAGAAAACTTTAACGAGGTGAGTAAATTGATAGAGGTTAAAAGATTTTCCAATAAAGAAGAATTTTACGAAGCCGCGCTTAATTTAATAGTGGATTTAATAAATAAAACACTCAAAAAGAGAAATACTTTCACTCTCGTGTTGGCCGGTGGAAGAACTCCCGTACCTTTATACGATAGATTATCAAAGTGTGAATTGCCTTGGGATAGAATGCATCTATTTTGGGGGGACGAGAGATTTCTTCCTCAGAATGAAGATGGTAACAACTTCAGGGTTGCATATGAGGTTTTCATCTCCAAAATAAAGATACCATCTGAGAATATTCACAGAATTAAAACGGAATTCTCAAGTGCGGAAGCCTGTGCTCTAAATTATGAAAATGAGCTTTTGAAATTCTTTGGAACGGTTCCGGAATTCGATTTAACTCTCTTGGGAATGGGAGAAGATGGTCACACCGCTTCTATTTTTCCCAAAAGTCCAATCATAAAAGAATCAAAAAGACTCGTTGTTCCAACACCACCTCATGGAGATCCAAAAGTTCCTCGTATAACTTTAACACTGAAAGCCATAAACAATTCAAAGAATATCATTTTTTTAATATCGGGGGAAAACAAAAGAAAGCTATTTGAACGGATAATCAAAAATCCCGAAGAATATTCACAAGAGTATCCTGCATCATTGGTTAAGGGAAAAGAAAAGACCATCTGGTTTGTTAATTGAAGATTTCAGTGATCAAAGGAGGTTTATAAATGAATATCAATCTCTTTTTGAGGGAAAAGGTAGTTGAAACTGCAAAGAGAATCCTCGACTTTGGACTTGTAACCGGTACCTGGGGAAATATCTCGATAAAAGATGATAAACTGTTACATGTTACACCAAGTGGGGTGCTCTATCCTCAAATGAGAACATCCGATGTTGTTACTGTTGATATGAATGGAAACGTGGTTTATGGTAATCTCATACCAACGAGCGAATTACCGATGCACCTTGCAATATACAAAAATCGCAGTGATGTGGGGGCGATAATCCACTTTCATGGACTCTATTCATCGATAATATCCATAATAGCCGATGAAATTCCACCACTTTTAGAGGATATCGCTATGGCGCTCGGTTATCCACTAAAAGTCAGCAAATATGCTTTCCCCGGAACAACGGAATTAAGCGAAAATGTTTTGGAAGCACTTGGTGATAACAATGCCGTTTATATGAGGAACCACGGTGCAACTGCGGTGGGAGAAGATATAGAGGATGCCTTTTTAAACGCGATTTTAGCAGAGAAAGCGGCACAGATTTACTACTTTTCGAGCATCGCAACGCAGGAACATAAAAATCTTGAAGTGCATTACGTTCCCGAAAAACATGCAC
Source organism: Thermotogaceae bacterium (assembly GCA_011043375.1). Taxonomy (GTDB): domain Bacteria; phylum Thermotogota; class Thermotogae; order B21-G9; family HyVt-16; genus HyVt-16. The sequence continues at coordinate 6,116 of DQYP01000068.1, forward strand.
GGGAACTCAGGAAAAAATACCTTGAGAAATATAAACTCCTCAAGAAAACCACCAAATGAAGGGGGGAAATGTATGAATAACTTCGTATTTCACAACCCAACGAAGATAATTTTTGGTAAAGGAACGATAAGCGAAATCGGAAAAGAGATCAAGAATGTGGCCATAAAAAAGGTATTACTCTTGTATGGTGGTGGATCGATAAAGAAAAATGGTGTTTATGATACCGTCGTAGAGTCTCTAAAAGACAACGGAATTGAATGGGTTGAGGTTTCAGGGGTTGTTCCCAATCCAGTTTTAAGCAAAGTTCATGAAGGGGTTGAAATCGCTAAAGAGGAGAATGTGGGAGCGATACTCGCGGTTGGTGGAGGAAGTGTCATCGACTCCGGAAAAGCAATTGCAGCTGGATTTTACTATGATGGAGATATCTGGGATGCCTACATCGAAAAATACACCATCACCAAAGCTTTACCATTGTTCGTCGTGCTCACACTTTCAGCAACTGGTTCGGAAATGAACGGAAACAGTGTTATAACTAACGAAAAAACCAAACAAAAATTCGCAGTTCGTGGAGCTGTTTATCCGACTGTATCTATAATAGATCCCTCAGCTCAGTTCTCGCTTCCAAAGGCGCAAGTTGTCTACGGTGCCGTGGATATAATAACCCATGTTTTGGAAAACTACTTCGATCACACTAAAGATACGGAGATACAGGATAGGATTTCTGAAAGCCTTGTCAGAACGGTTATGAATAACACTGAGAAGATACTTCAAAATCCAACCGACTACGAAGCAAGGGCACAATTTGCATGGTGCGGAACATTGGCTTTGAATGGACTAACAGCAGCTGGAAAAAGTGGAGGCGATTGGGCTTCACATAGGATAGAACATTCTTTGAGCGCTCTGTATGGGATTGCTCACGGTGCAGGACTTGCAATAATATCACCTGCATGGATGAAGTATGTTTACAAAGAATATTTAGAGAAATTCGTACGCTTTGCGGAAAAAATCTTTGGAATAATAGAAGGCAATGATGAAGAGAAAGTCTTAAAAGGTATAGAATCCTTAAAAGAATGGTACAAAAAGATAGGTGCTCCTGTTTCACTTAAAGATGCCAATATCCCCAAAGAAGATATAGAAAAGATCGTTGAAAATGTCTGTATGTTGAAACTACCATTGGGAAACATAAAGAAACTTTATAAAGATGATATCAGAGAAATTCTTAAGATAGCAGCTGATTGATTTCTCAAAAATCCTTAAAAGCAACTCTCCATCGTTCAGATTGGGGAGTTGCTTTTACAGAATTTTTTAGTTACATATTCTATGAATCTGCGTGTTTCATCGAGATGATTGAACTCACTTTTTTTGTTCCACACCAATGCTTCATCGATCAATCGCCTAAATAGATCATCCAATCTTTTCTTTGTCCAAGCCGCTGCCTTGGGTTTTGATACGATTTCACCGTATTCCAATGTGTAGAGTACTCTGCACATCGTCAAGACAGCGTATACCTGATATTCAGCATCTGAAAGTTTCACATCGTTTATCATCGATTTCCAATAATTGCACAATAAATTTATTGTTGCACGCTTTAATTCGGCTGACTCTATCTTAGGTATCAATTCAACGAGAGAAACACCTTCGAGAATTATTCCATAGTTTCTCAAAACATACCTCTCCAAGATCCATTCATGACCATATTCAGCCCAGACGAATTTTTCACCATTCAAATAAGGTCTTGGATGATTTGGAGGATCCTTTTCACGCAACATATCCTTTGGAATGTAGGAACCTTCCAATCGTTTTCCAAAATTTGGATATTCTTTTCTAAGCTCACTATGGAAAGCTTCCAATGAACTGAACTCATCATTAGAAAGCATTTTCTCGGTTACAACCAAGAAATCTATATCGCTGGTCTCATAATTAAAATCACCAAGCGCCAAAGATCCATGAAGATAAATGCCAATGAAATTATCCGTGAGCAACCTTTTAACACCGTGCTTCATTGAAAACAACAATTCTTTCAACATCTTTTCACCTTTTAAGATTTCACTTCTCCATTGTGGATGAGCTTAGAACTTGCAAGGTGTGTACAAAAAGCTCTGGAAATTTTCTATTTGAAAAATTTGGCTCTTCAGCTATTTCTTCCAACAACGAGTCCAACTTGCCGCTCTTTATTTTCTCAGAAAACCCTTGAATCTTCCGAAGATAATTGTACATATCGATTAAAGATTTTTCGTCACCAATGCTCCCATGACCTGGTATCACTAATTCCACATTCCATTTCAAAAGACGCTTTAAAACTTTTAACCATTTTTTCAAATTACTGTCAGGAACAATTTCGGGATGAAAATCATTTATCACAATGTCACCTGCAAAGAGGACGTTGAACGGTTCCACTAAGATTACGGATGAATCCTCAGTATGTCCACCAACATGTATTATACTCATGCTTCTATCACCAAGATCTATCTTCTTACTCTTCTTAAAAGTGATTGTTGGAAGTCTGATGCTGAAATCTTGAAAGTCCTTCGCGACTTCTGGGAGTTTATCTACTATGTTTTTTATGTATTCTTTATCCATATTCTCCATGATCTCTCTTGTAATTTCATGTGCAATTATCGAACAAGTGAATGCAGCGTTCCCAAACGAGTGATCTGGATGATAGTGCGTATTTACGACAGCCACGATCGGTTTTTTGGTTATTGATGTTATATATTCTTTGAGTTCTTCTGCTTTTCTCATGAACAAACTCGTATCAATAACGACCACGCCATTTTTTCCTATTATGAAACCAAGATTGGCTCCACCTTTTTCATTCACTACCACAAAAACACCGGGAAAAATCTCTTCCATAGAAGCACCTCCAAATTATTTTTCTTGTTTAAAATGTTTTTTCCCTACGAAATTAGCTTTTCAAATGAAAGTGGAGAAAAAAGGAGGTTTTACCATATAATCTCAAATAAATCACTGTAGTCGGTAATAATTGTCAATAATCAGCCTTGAAGTTTTACGAATATTCTTTTATGATTATTTTAGCAGTTAAAGTATAAGAGTGCTAAAAATAAAAGGAGGGGTGTAAATGACGGTAAAACCTTTAGGTGAAAGACTTCTAATTAAGCCCATCAAAGAGGAAAAGAAAACAGAAGGTGGTATAGTTCTTCCTGATACCGCAAAGGAGAAACCTCAAAAAGCTGAAGTAATCGCTATTGGTGATAAGGTAGAAGATTTAGATATTCAAGTTGGAGACAAGGTAATATTCGCTAAATATGCTGGTACAGAAATTAAGATCGATGATGAAGACTACATAATCATCGAAGTCAATGACATACTCGCTAAGGTAACCGAGTAAAATATGATATAGGAGGTGTTTTGAAATGCCGAAACTTTTGAGTTTCAATGAAGAGGCAAGGAGAGCTCTTGAAAGAGGTGTAGATAAAATAGCGAATGCTGTTAAAATAACTCTTGGACCGAAAGGTAGAAATGTTGTTTTAGAGAAAAGTTGGGGTTCTCCAACCATAACCAATGATGGTGTGAGTATTGCCAAAGAAATAGAATTAGAAGATAAATTTGAGAATCTTGGAGCACAATTGGTAAAAGAAGTTGCATCCAAGACAAATGACATCGCTGGTGATGGAACAACAACAGCCACAGTTCTTGCACAAGCAATGATCAAAGAAGGTTTGAAGAATATAGCTGCTGGTTCCAATCCGATACTCATAAAAACAGGAATAGACAAGGCAGTTAAAAAAGTAGTCGAAGAAATAAAGAAAAGCAGCAAAAAACTTTCAAGTAGGGAAGATATCGCACACGTTGCAGCAATAAGTGCGAATAATGAGGAGATAGGTAATCTGATCGCCGAAGCTATGGATAAAGTTGGAGAAGATGGAGTTATAACTGTAGAAGATTCTAAAACTCTCGATACTTATGTCGAATTTTCAGAAGGAATGAAATTTGATAGAGGATACATATCACCTTATTTTGTAACAGACGCCGAAAGAATGGAAGTCGTACTCAGAGAACCCTTCATACTCATAACCGACAGAAAACTCTCAAACGTGAAACCCTTGATTCCTTTGCTTGAAAAAGTGGCCCAAGCCGGGAAACCTTTGCTCGTTATAGCAGAGGATGTTGAAGGCGAAGCATTGACAACACTCGTGCTCAACAAACTCAAAGGAACACTTGAAGCGTGTGCGGTGAAAGCTCCTGGATTTGGAGACAGAAGGAAAGCAATGCTTCAGGATATAGCGATACTAACTGGCGGAACGGTTATAAGTGAAGAAGTAGGGTTGAACCTCGAAGATACAACACTCGATATGCTTGGAAAGGCTGGAACAGTAAGGGTTAAAAAAGATGATACGATAATAGTCGATGGAAAAGGAGATCCACAAAAGATAAAAGAGAGAATCGCTCAGATAAAGGCCCAAATCGAGAACACAACATCTGAATATGAAAAAGAAACACTTCAGGAGAGGATGGCAAAACTCGCTGGTGGAGTAGCAGTTATAAAAGTTGGTGCAGCAACAGAAACTGAACTCAAAGAAAAGAAACACAGAATTGAAGATGCTTTAAGTGCGACAAGAGCTGCAGTCGAAGAAGGTATAGTACCAGGTGGTGGAGTGACATTACTCAGAGCGAAAAAAGCACTTGAGGAATTGGAAAAAGAGATTACCAACGTTGAAGAAAAAGTTGGAGTGACGATCGTAAAGAAAGCGCTTGAAGCACCTTTGAAGCAAATAGCTGAAAATGCTGGTGTGGATGGAGCGGTCATCATTCAAGAGATTCTCAAGAATGATTCTGTATCCTATGGTTACGATGCTTTGAAAGGTGAATTCTCGGATATGTTCCAAGCAGGTATAATAGATCCAGCTAAGGTTACAAGAAGTGCTGTACAGAATGCAGCATCCATCGCAGGAATGCTCTTAACGACAGAAGTGTTGGTCGTTGAAAAACCTGAAGAGAAAAAAGAAGCAGCAACACCACCAATGCCTGAATATTGATGAGCAAAAATTAAAAAGCCCCGCTATGAGAGCGGGGCTTTTAAAATTTAAGCTCATCCAATATTCTCTTTGCGTTTTTATCCTCTGAAAGAATTTTTATAAGTTCGGGACGCTCTGTTAACAACACTTTGATTGCATTTAAAACTAAAGTTTTACTTTCAAAATCATCCTTGTTATACCATTCATCGATCAATACTTTCAATGCTTTTTCATTTTTGGTATAAGCTAAGGTCATCAAAACCTGGTCTTTCAGCTCGTCTTTGAAGGCATCTTCTTTCAGCAGATAAATTAGAAGCTCTATGAATTTCTCACCTTCACCAAGTTTTGCGAGTGCCTCATATATGATCAATTGATAAGGTTCCTCATCATAATGCTCTAAAAGCTGATACAGCAACGGTATAGATTCTCTACAACGAAGTTCACCGAGTATATCGGCAACATACAAAAGGCTAACATCATTAAAAGGATCTTCTTCATCTAACTTCGATCTCAAATATTTCATGAGATAATCTGTCACAACATCACCAAGGTTTTGAAGAGCTTGAGCGGCTATTTCCCTAACTTCATTATTTTCATCTTCAAGTAAACCAATCAAAGTAGGGATCGCATCTTCTCCTTTTTCTTCTATTATCCGTTTTATTATTTTTTCTCTGTCCAAATTCGAGTTTTTCTCCTGCGTCAAGTCTTTGACCTCCTCTTAGGATTTATCAACGCATCTCTCACAAATATTTTCAATTTGCCGGGAATATGAATTTCGAATACAGCTGCTCCTTTTTTCATCGTTAACCATCCAATCCCTGGAAAAACGATTTCTTTTCCTTCTTTTATAATAATACTTTTCTTTGACCAATTCAATGTGTCAAATGATATTTCTTTAGGCTTACAAGGAGGAACGAGAAATCTTCCTGCTTGTCTTTTGAGAAGATCTTTTACTCTTTCTGGTTTGGTATCATGAATCACCACATTTTCTGGTGCAAACAACTGAAATATGGATTTATCAGTTTTTACCTCTTTCACTCTTATCTGAACAAGAGCCCCAAGTAAATAAACTCTTCCAGTGACTGCCTTGAAAGTTTTTCTACTTAACTCTCGATGCGGTAATATCTTTTTTTGACAACTTGGTGAAAGTATATCGATGAACCTATCGTTGAAGGAAATACCAGGTGTATCATACAGATCAAGATCCAATCCGAGAGGTTTTGCTTTTATCAAATTGAGAGTTGTATTGGGATATGAGCTGACAGTTATATCCGTTCCACACATTCTATTGATCAGGGATGATTTTCCGACATTGGTACAACCAACGAGCAAAATCTTATCTTTCACAATTTTCAATCTTCTAAAAAGTGATTTTATTCCCAAATTCTTAAAAGCGCTGACCAAATAAATTTGATCACTTCTTATTCTTTTGAAAACCCAATCATGGATTTCTTTTCGAGTTATTGCCTTTGGGAGCAAATCTATTTTGTTTATGATATAAATCACATTTTTATCTTCAAAGAGTTCGGAGAACTCTCTTCTAAAACTACCCTCGAAATCGAAAATATCTATAACCCATAGAATATTTGAAAAACCCTTCACTACTTCTCTGAATTGTGTCATAAAGATTTCACTTGAAAAATTTATATGCTTTAATTTTGAGTAATACTTGATTTGGAAGCATCTCTGACAGAGAATTTCTTTACCTTCGGATAATCTTCTTGAATAAACTTCCTTTGGAATGTAACCTGGAACCCTCGGATCTTCAAATTGGATCTTTGCACCGCATCCTTCACAGGTCTCTATCCTTGGCTTCATCCTTTAAGATCTGATTCCTCCTATCTTTGGTTTTTCCTGTATGAACAACATGAAGAAACGCTCTAATAATCTCAGAATCTTTGTAATAAAGAATTCACTTTTATCAAGAGGTTCAACTTTTATGGTATATATACCCGCCAGATTTCCAGCCAGCACATCTGTAAAAAGTTGATCTCCTATTATCACAGCCTCTGATGGTCTTATATTGCCGTATTTCAAGAGCTTCCTGAGTTTAAATGGTAAAGGTTTCTTGGCTGAAGAGATGATAATAACGTTTTTCAATATCTCCCTTAATCTTGCAAATCTATGATTTTTACCATTTGAAAATATGATGATTTTGAATCCCATGTTCTTCAATTTTGTCAACAACTCGAAGATCTTGGAATTCGGCTTGGGATTTCGCCATTTGGCCAAAGTGTTATCGTAATCGAATATTATGAGCTTTATTCCATGCTGCTTCAAATGAACGTAGTCCACATCAAAGACGTTGTTGTATATTTCATTCGGTGACAAAAGATAAATAGTTCTGAAGAACCAACCTATAGTGTAAAAAACCACAAAGTACATTATTTGGGTTGTTATTCTTGCAGCTTGTTTTATAAAACCTTTGGCTTCACGTGGTACAACCATTATTGTATGCATATTCAGTTTATTTCCAGCTATTATGTCTGTAAAAAAGAGATCTCCTATTATAACGCATTCCTCTGGTTTCACGTTGAGCGTTTCAAAAACTTTTTCAAACTTTTTTATTCGAGGTTTTCCCATGTTTCCAAATACAGGTATTTTATTACCGAATCTTTCTATTATCTTTACAGCCCTTGAACGCGGTGCATTTGTGACCACCGCAACTTTTAATCCTCTATTTAAAAGTTCTTCGAACAAGCCCAAAGTTCTCTCATCTACTTCTATGGATCTCCAAGGTGCCAACGTGTTATCGTAGTCAAATAAAAACGCTTTAAAACCAAGTTTTATAAGCGAATCATAATCTATATTGTGAATATCGTTAGCCTCTTGTTTGGGTATTAGTCTCTTAAGCCATGCCACGATTTGGTTCATATTTGACTATTTCGAATTGCACCTCACTTTTTAGACTGTTTAATAATTCCAAAACATCTTCAAGAAAATCTACAGGTACTATGACTTTTAAAAGTTTTTCTGTTGAATCGAATTTTCTTATGTTCAACATATTATCCTCAGCTTCAATAATGTAATTCAAAATGTGGACGTCTTCTTTTTCTATTTTCAAATAAATATCGAATTCTTTTATGTTAGAATTGTATCGATATTCCTCCACCATAATTCAACTCCCCTTTTTCAAGAGCTAAGAAACCTTTTAAATTTATCATAACGTTTCTTACAATACTACCAACTTCCAATGAAATCCTCATGTCAGTTTTTTTAACTGTTCCATCTGTCTGGACAAAGGCATTCGATAAGATATTCACAGGACCAAGGTTAAAAGGGCCCGTCGTCAAGCCCAAATCCATTTGTGCTTCTTTCATGTTTCCTTCGAATCCAAAGTAAGGTGTTAAATACCTGAGAGTGTAGGACACCCCACTTCCAAAAGTTGGTAACATTTCAAGTGTTGAATATCCCACATATCCAAAAATCTTCAGATCTCTATAAATTCCAAACAACTTCAATTTGTAGCCTTCATTCTCAAAATATCCCTTCAATCCTAAAAAACTGTCGGGATTCGAAAATCCAAAGTCAAACAAAGGAAACATTCCAAAGCTTCCATTTGAAACATTTAGTGAGAATCCGAGATCTCCTCTGATATTCAAAATTTGAATCGGAAAACTCAAGTTGGTGTAACCGATGTCATCGGAGTTCACTGATGTTACAAAGTTAACTGATGGATTCAACAACATCGCTGAGACAACTGTCTCAGTTCTATGAATTGAATACAATGTGTATGGCATCAAGGTAAAGGAATTCATATCTTTGGGAATGAAATTACTCTCAGAAAAGGAGAGACCAAAGTTTTTCATCGAAATGAACCCACTCGTTTCCTTTTGAGTGAACAACATACCCAAAGAGTTCAAAACTCTGAAATTCTTTTTGAGCTTTATTTTTTGAATTTGAGGTACAATCTTCGTCATAACACTTGGAGACTCTATTGAAAGATCGATCACATGTTTGGAGGTTTCATAAAAATTCAAGGATTTTCTCAAAATCGTGATGGAGGAAATCAATGAGAGTTTATCTTCATATTCAAGATTTCTAAGTTCGATTTGATGTTCATGAAAACAATAAGTGGAGAACCTCTTTCTCATAGAAATTTCCGGCTTTTTGAATTCTCGAACGTAGTATTTTACCGGTGTATTAGGCAACTCGCTTATCAACCACTGCTGAAATTCGAATCTTTTTTGTAGTTTGAACACCACAGCGCCACGAACAAATAACTCTTTGATATTCACCTCGATATGTTCTTTTTCTTCTACAATATTGTACTCTGGAAATTCAAACTTTTTCTCGAAGGTTATTATACTCCAATGTGCTGGCAAATAAAATTTGTAACGCTGTGTCAATTCTTTGGATTGAAGGATACCTTCAACTCTCAGATACACATCGTCTTCTTGAGAGATCAATATCACATTCAAAAAGATAGACAACAAAGAGAGTAGGAGGAATAATTTGTACGATCTCACTTTTTAAGCACCTCAAGCCTGTTTATGACCTCTTTTCTTTTCGATGATGTTGGAAATTTGTCCAAAAAATCCTGATAAACTTTGATTGCTTTGGATTTTTCTCCAAGATACTCATAACACCTTCCTATGTAGTAAAAAGCTGCATCTGCTTTTTCAAAAGAAGGATAACTCGTTATAACATTGAAGAACAACAACTTGGCTTTTTCATAGTCACCTTTCTGGTAGAACATGACCGCATAGTCTAAAGCTGCCCAAGGTGCTTTGGAAGTGTGGGGATAGTTCTTTAAAATCAGTTGATAATTTTTCTCCGCCTCTTCGAGATTGTTTCTACTGTTGAAATAAGTTGCGATTATGTATAGCGTTCCAGCTGCTGCCTGATCAGATAAATTCTCGACATTCAAATTTTTAACGACCTTATAAGCATCACTCGTTCTGTTTAATTTAAGCAGAGCCTCCCCTTTCAAATATAAAAGCTCTCCTTTTAATTTTCCCTGAGATCTTGCCAACAAAGAATCTACGGTATTGATGGCTTTTTGATATTCTTTTCTTTCGATCATTAAACCTATTTTTTTGATGGTGACCGTTTCAGTGTATCTACCAGACTTATCGTTGTTTATGAGCCAAGAGTAATATTTCTCAGCCTCTTCGAACTTTCCAAGTGCCACCATGGTCTCCGCAAGATAATATGCCGCATCCGCTGCCAGATCTATGTTTACCTCACTTCTTTCCAACACATATTTGAAATAATCTACAGCTTTCTCATAATTTCCCAAAGCGTACATTATCAACCCAAGATTCAAATTCGCTTGTATTTTATCTTTAGTGCTTCCTATCTGCATTATCTCTTCATAAGCTTTTTGAGCTTTCACATAGTCTCCCATTTGGAAATAAACATCGCCTTGAAGTAGAAGCGCTCTGACTTTTTCTGAAGTGCTTGTTGTGATCTTTAAAAGGTTCTCTACCTCATTCATCGCTGATTTATAATCTCCTCTCGATTTGTAAATGTAAGTCAACCAATATTTGGCTTCGAAAGGTTTTGTTTTCTCGATTTCTTTGAGTATAACCAGAGCCTTTTCGTATTCTTTCATATCAAGAAGTACTTCTATTTTCTTGAGATTCACATCCAAACTTTTGTTTGGGAACCTTGCCAGGAGTTCTTCGTACGTCTCCAATGCCTTTGAATAATTTTTCAACTCTCGCAAAGTATTCGCTGCATCCATTCCAGCTTGATAAGCTAATTCTCCATTCCATTCGTACATCGCTTTTTTCCAAACATTAATCGCCGACAATTTTTGGCCTGTTCTATAGTAAAACCAGCCAGTCGCATACAAAACTCTACATCTTTTTTCAGGATCGAAAGTTTTAGAAAGTGATTTTTCAAGTTCCTTGATACCTTCGGTATAATTGCCAGTCTTATAAAGTGCTTCAGAATATAACATCAATATTTCGTACATCCAGTGTGTGTTGCTGTAATTTTTGTAAAGTCTCCGTGCAACTTCGAGCGCTTTCTGATTGTTTCCGGTTGCAAGTAAAAGTTCTGCTTCTTCGTAAAGTGAAACAACAGCGATATCCTGATCTTCGGATTTAGCCGCTCTCTCGAAATATTCTATTGCTCTATCAGAAAGTCCAGAAGCCCTGTATGCTTTTCCAATGTAATAAAATGCTTTTGATCTCCAAGGTTCGTTTTTGACATTTTCGAGTTCAATTAAAGCCCTTTGGTAGTCACCTTGTTCAAATAAAATTACTCCAACCATGAACATTGCCTCATCTGAATATTCAGAATTGAGAAGCATTTTGAAATTCTCGATTGCATTTTTGTAATCTCCAACTTTGTAATATGAGTAAGCTATCGAATAAAGAGCATAATAATATCTTTTATCCTTCACATTGTAGCTTTTGATACCTCTCTTGTAACTTTCAATGGCGTTGGAATATTCCTCGAGGACGAAATAAGCATCTCCCATGAGAGTATAAGCCTCTCTCACCTCTTTCAGATCATTCGGATACGTAACCAAAAATTCATTGAGAGATCTAATTGCGTCTTTTATTATGGATGTTTCGCCTATTTCTTTTCCATACTCTATGGCCCCTTTTGCCTTTCTTAATATGGTTATTCCTTTTTCATCAATAGCAAATAATGAAACACTGCCGAAAAATAGTAAACATATCAAAAAAAATGCTGTAATTTTCTTCACAATTTACACTCCTTTCTGTTATGTAAAAATCAAGATTTTTTTCCTAAGATGACATGTTAATGTAAACTCTTTCGATTAATATATTTCATGAAGGCGCGACCCCCTATCCCCCCATAAAGATAGATACATTATTCGGAAGGACATATGTCCTTCCGAAATTTTTTTATTGATCTTCATTCAGATTTTCAATGAACCTATCAAATTTCTTCAACTCTTCTTTCGTTATCTCTCTGAGCTTTCCAACTCTTTCTATTCCTTTAAGTGTCAGAGGACCTATGGATAATCTTTTCAAATACAATACCTTGTGTCCCAAGGCTTTGAACATGTTCTTTATCTGTCTCTTTTTACCCTCTCTTATTTCAATTTCGATCCTTGTTTTGGTACCCAATTTTTCCAAAATCTTAACTTTGGCAGGTAAAGTTTTGTATCCATCATTCAGTATTACACCATTTCTCAACTCAAGTATTTCCTTTCTCGTTAATATACCTTCAACAACGGCCTCATACTTTTTAGGAATTTTATATTTTGGATGCATTATCCTGTTTGCAAAAATTCCATCGTTGGTCAATATCAACAAACCCTCAGTATCTTTATCCAATCTACCGACAGGGTACACCCTGTCTTTGACCTTATCTTTTATCAAATCCCAAACAGTTGACCTTCCCTGTGGATCGAACATGGTGGTTATATACCCAGCGGGTTTATTCAATAAATAATAATACAACCTCACTGATTTAAAAGAGAGTTCCTTGCCTTCCAATGTCACCGTATCTTTGTTAGGATCAATATCATACCAGTATTCCTTTATAATTTCCCCATTCACTTGAACCTTGCCTTGTGATATTAATTGATCCGCTTTTCTTCTTGAAACCTTAGCTGTCATCTGGAGAAATTTCTGCAACTTCATTTATAAATTCCTCCATTGAAGCAATGTGAAGAATCTCGCGAAGTTTTTTTGTCACCGTGTATTCGTAAGGTTTACCCTTTCTTTTTGATCTTCTTTTACTTATCAATCTCATATTTTGCAAATCTCTCAATATGTTATCAGCACTTTTTCCTCTGATTTCATGCAATTCTTTTCGTGTTATGGGCCCTTTAAAGGCTATGTAAGCTAAGACTTCTATCTGAGACGGCGTGAGATTGCTTATACCCCTGTCGGAGACTTTCTCAACATATTCGTGATACTCTGGTTTGGTTAAGAACAAATAAGATTCTCCAACTTTTTTCAACATTACCCCATGTTTTTGATCTGAATATTCAATGCGAATCTCATCTATCAGTTTCTGCAACACAGTTTTAGATATACCAGTTATCTTGGATAGATTTCTAATGCTGATGGGTTTATTCGATGCGAAAATCAGGGCTTCCACCAAAGCTTTTGAATTCACTCAATCACCTCTAAAATATATTTTTCATTTGCAGTTTTCAGCGACAACTTGTTCAATCTTATCAACTCCAACACAGCAAGAAAAACAACTATCAACTCAATGCGATCCTTTGCTTCCAGTAATATCTCTTTCAAACCCATTTTACCTTTCTTTTCAAGTTTCCCATAAACCTCTTCCATCTTGCTTGCAACGGAGTATTTTTCTGATCTGATCTTATAAACCTTTTCACGGGCTTTTAAAACTTTTGAGACATGCTCAAACAATTCCTTCAATTTTGAAAGGTTATTTGGGTCTATCGTCATTTCTGATTTTTCTCCTTTGACCTTTACTGAGTGTAATTTCAACGATTCATCTAATCTCTTTTTAAATTTACCCGCTATTTTTTTCATTTCTTGGTATGCTATCAGTCTCTCAGAGAGCTCCTTTTTTGCTTGTTTGATTTTTTCTATATCCTCGATGCTCTTATTTGGAAGAAGAATTTTAGATTTTAATTCCATTAAAGTAGAAGCCATGAGCATAAAATCAGAAGCCACACTTATATCCAGTCTTTTCATTCGGTTTATGTAATCTAAAAACTCATCGGCTATTACGGATATTTTTATATCCCTTATATCCATCTCATGTTTTTTAACTAAATAAAGTAAAAGATCCAACGAACCTTCAAAATGTGGCAGAGTAAAAACAAATTCCTGTGTCATTTATTCACTCTCCAATTCAAAATCTGAGATTCATGGCTTCGCGTGCTTCTTTAATTGTTTCAATGGCAAATGCTCTTGCTTTTTCGTTACCTTCGTTTATAATCCTGTGAACGTACTCCTCGTTTTTCTTAAGCTCGTCCAACCTCTTCCAGATTGGTTTTAAACGCTCTATCATATGCCCCAACAATACTTTTTTACAATCTATACAACCAATGCTTGCGGTTCTGCATCCATTTTTTATATATTCTTTCTCATCATCCGTCGTTCCAAAAGCTTTGTGATAATCCCAAACGGGACACTTTTCAGGATCACCAGGATCAGAACGTCTCTTCCTTGCTGGATCGGTCATCATACGTAAAATTTTTTCCCTAAGTTCATCCTCGGTTGTATCGATCAAAATGACATTCCCATAACTTTTGGACATTTTCCTTCCATCGGTCCCGGGAAGTTTTGGCAAATGTGATAGCAATTCTTTCGGCTCTGGAAAAACTTGGCCATACAAATAATTGAAACGCCTCGCGATCTCACGTGTCAATTCAACATGATACACTTGATCTTGGCCAACAGGTACACCATCTGGTTTATAGATCAAGATATCAGCTGCCTGAAGAACCGGATAGGCTAAAAAGCCTAGGTTAGATAGATCCTTGTATGACAGTTGTTGCTTGATTTCCTTATAAGTTGGTACTCTTTCCAACCACCCGACAGGAGTTATCATCGAGAACAAAAGCTGTAACTCCGCATGTTCCTTTATTGCAGATTGCACAAAAACGACGCTTTTATCTGGATCTATACCGCACGCCAGAAATGTCCTTATTATGTCTATGGTGTACTCATATATTTTGGAAACATCATCGTAATTGGTCGTCAACGCGTGCCAATCTGCTATGAAGTAGAAACACTCGTTACCTTCATTTTGAATTCGAACCCAATTGTCGAGTGCACCAACCAGATGTCCGACGTGAAGCCTTCCAGTTGGACGCATTCCACTTAGAACTCTCAAAATGGACACCTCCAGAATAAATCAATATTCGCTAATTAGAATTGCCCTAACGGGTGAACCTTCACCATCCATTATCTTCAAAGGTAGACAGACCAACAAGTATTCACCTTGTGGTACATTTTTAAGGTTTATCCCTTCGAGTATTATAATATCGTTACCGAGCAACTTCTTGTGAACAGTATTGCTACCGACTTTTTCAATCGTTATGTAGTCTATGCCAACGAGTGGAATATTCCTTTTTACACAATAATCTGCTGCTTCTTCGGACAAATGAACGAAATTCTTCGTAAACTTTCCATTGTGAGAAATTCCTTCCATGGAATTCCTTGTTTTAAACAACAAAGCTTTATTCTCTGGTATAGATGATTTTTCAAGTTCTTCAAGCTTTATTTCTTTGGGATCCTTGATTTCAATAACCCTCGCCGACAAGATGAATCTTTCAATATTATATTCATGAATACGTTTACCACCTTTTATGAAATGTGCCGATGCATCCATATGGGTACCCGAGTGTGAACTCATGATCAATCTCGAGACCTCTGCCCCTTCTTCTATTGATCTCATAACCTCGCGCCTGAAGGGTTCATCTCCAGGATAAGTTATAGACTCCAATCCGAGGGTAACACTTATATCATAGATCTTTCGAAAATTCACAAATGTCCTCTCCCTCTGTTCAAACATTTTCAATAATCCTCTTCGCTATTTCAATCCCCACTCTTTTTTGAGCCTCTACAGTTGAGGCTCCAATATGTGGAGTTGCTATAACATTTTCAAGATTCAGCAATTTTTTTCGCAATTCATCATTTGGTGGTTCTACCTCAAATACATCAAGAGCTGCTGCTCTCAATTTTCCGGATGTTAGTGCATTATAAAGAGCTTCTTCATTTACTATTCCGCCTCTCGACGCATTTATCAAAATGGCCTCATCTTTCATTATTTCAAATACATGCTCATCTATCATGTGCTTAGTAGCATCATTCAAAGGGACGTGCAAAGTTATATAATCTGATGTTTTTGCAAGTTCCTCGAATTCGACGAATTTGATAAAATCTTCCGCGCTTTCCGGTTTCACAACATCATACACCAGAATCTCCATTCCAAAAGCTTTTGCTCTTTTTGCAACTTCTCTTCCTATTTTTCCATAACCTATTATCCCGAGTTTTTTTTGGAAAAGTTCAAATCCCTTCAATTTCTTCTTTTCCCACTTTCCCTCTTTCAAGCTTTGGGTACCCTGCGGGATGTATCTCGATGCGGCTATCATCAATCCTATAGTCAATTCAGCGACAGATATAGAATTCGCTCCCGGAGTATTCAAAATCTTTATATTTTTTTCCTCTGCCGCTTTTGTGTCTATGTTGTCAAGTCCTGTACC
>DQYP01000295.1 GCA_011043375.1 Thermotogaceae bacterium
AAGTCAATGGTGGGGAATAAATCCAAGGAACAGAGAACAGCTCCTCGCCTTTGAACTTTTAATGGATGATTCTGTGAAGCTTGTCACACTGATTGGACCTGCGGGAACCGGTAAAACCCTTTTAAGTATTACAGCGGGTTTGGCAAAGGTCATCGATCAGAAAATCTATGAAAAACTCGTGGTGACTAAACCTGTGGTTCCAGTTGGAAAGGAGATTGGATTTTTACCTGGTGATGTCGAAGAGAAAATGCTTCCTTGGGTACAACCAATATTTGATAATCTTGAGTTTCTATTCAGAGATAGAGATTTCTCCCCAAAGGACTTTCTGAAAAAAGGTATCGTGGAGATAGTCGCGCTGAGTTTCTTGAGGGGAAGAAGTATTCCTGATCAATTTATAATAATAGACGAAGCACAAAATCTTACGCCCCACGAAATCAAAACAATAATAACCAGGGTAGGAGAAAACTCGAAGATCGTGCTGACCGGAGATCCATCACAAATAGATAATCCGTATCTCGATAGTATGAGTAATGGATTGGTTTATGTTGCAAAGAAATTTTATAATGAGCGGATATCGGGACATTTGAGCCTTATAAAAGGCGAAAGATCAGAACTCGCTTCGAGGGCTATCGAATTGTTATGATGAAAAGCAATTATGATGAACTCTATTCTTTCGACGTAACGTTCAAGAATAGATATGGAAATATAATAGGAGTGGATGAAGCTGGAAGGGGTCCTTTAGCAGGTCCTGTGGTTTCAGCAGCGATTTTTATAGAGAACCCTGAACCACTGTTATATGTTAATGACTCTAAAAGCCTTAATCCTTCTGTTAGAGAAGAAGTGTTTGATATCATAAAAGAAGTGTCTAAAATAGGTATTGGGATAGCTACACCCGATGAAATCGATATTTTGAATATCTTCAAAGCCACACAATTGTCGATGAATAGGGCTGTTAGGAACCTTTTTGAGAAAGGTGTCGAAGGATTTGTAATAGTCGACGGAAAGAATTTGAAGTTGTTTTTTAAAAATGAGAACATAGTTAAAGGTGACGCCAAAAGCCTCTCGATAGCAGCAGCATCAATAGTGGCGAAAGTTATAAGGGATAGAATAATGAAGGGCTTTTCAAAGAAATACCCTGAGTATTTCTTTGAAAAAAATAAAGGTTATCCGACGAAAGAGCACATTGAATCACTTAACAATCATGGTCCAACTCCATTTCATAGATTCAGTTATAAACCTGTTCTTTTGAATTTGAAAGAGGAAATATTAAGTGATTGGTTTGAAAGTGGTATCATAGATTTTGAAAGGTATATTTTGACCTTGAAAAAAATGCGAAAATTGATAGAAAGCGGTGGAGGAGAGAAATGATCTTCTTTGGAAAAAAAGAGAAAAGCATTAGAGAATCAATAAACTCTATCTTGAACGCGATCTCCGAAATATTAGAATCAGTGGATCAGCTCTTTGAATTGGTTTTCAACGAAGAATGGAATAGAGCAAAGGAGCTTGTGGATTTTATAAGGGCTAAAGAGAGTGAAGCTGATCGGATCAGAAGGAATGCGGAAACCGAGTTGTACTCTGGAGCGTTTTTACCTAACATGAGGGGAGATTTATTAGGACTGATCGAATCCATAGATCGAATAACTAATAGAGCGGAGAGCTTGGCTGATATGTTGTTTTTGCAAAGAGTAACGATACCGGTGAACATAAGGAAACATTTGTTAGAGCAATTCTCTAAGTCGAAAGAAACGTTTGAAATGTTAAAAATCGCTTGTGAAGGTTTTTTTGAGGATTTCGATGCTATAAGAGCACAAATAATAGAGGTGGAAAACAAAGAGCATGAAGAAGATGCAATAGAGAGAAAGTTGATAGAAAGGCTTTTTTCTTCCGATATACCTCTTTCCAATAAACTTCAACTCAACGAACTTGTTAGATTTATAGGCGATATTGCAGATCTTTCTGAGGATGTTTCTGATAGATTGGAAATAATAATAATGAAGAGGAGGATGTGATTTGGCTCTGGAAGGAACATTGTTTGAAGAGTTATTGAATTTGATGGAAACCTTAAGATCTGAAAAAGGTTGTGAATGGGATAAGGCACAGACTCACGAAAGCCTGAAACCTTATTTAATTGAAGAAGCGTACGAGGTTATTCATTCCATCGATGAAGGAAACTTTAAAAGTTTGAAAGAGGAGCTAGGGGATTTACTCCTACAGGTTGTGTTTCATTCACAAATCGCAAAAGAAAATGGAATTTTTGATATAAAAGATGTGATAAAAACACTGAACAGAAAGCTTATTAGAAGGCATCCACATGTATTTGGAGATAGTCAAGGATATTCATATGAACAGTGGGAAAAAATAAAAGCTCAGGAAAAAGGTGAAAAGAATTTTTCGAAGATTGGAAAAGTAAATAAAGCTTTACCAGCTCTTTCTTTGGCTCGTAGGATTCAAGAGAACGCTGCAGCAGTTGGATTTGATTGGGATTCGACGATAGATGTGATTTCAAAGGTTAAGGAGGAATTCAATGAGTTGGAGAGTGCTATTGAAACAGGTAATGAAAAAAAGATAAAGGAGGAATTTGGAGATCTTCTGTTCGCAATTGTGAACCTTTCACGTTTTTTAAGAATCGAACCTGAGGGAACATTGAGAGAGGCCACAGAGAAATTCATAAAGAGATTTGAAACGATGGTAGAATTGATCGAAAGTGAAGGAAAAAGGATCGAAGATTTGAAAATTCAAGAGTTGGATTTTTACTGGGAAAAATCCAAAAAATTTCTGAAAGAGGTGAGTAAACGTGAGTAAGTTTTCAAGGATATTGGTGATCTCTTTTATTTTAGTAACTATATTGGCGATTTTATCGTTTTCAGAGGAAGCAACTTCTACAACTAACGAATCAACGGGATTGGCTCTTGGAATTGCAGCCATAGTCAATGGAGAAAAAATAACAACTGATAAATTAGACTTTGAGGCTCAAATACCTTATACATTGGCTCAATTGAAAAGGGCAAATGAGAGGATGTACAACGTTATGGTGAGTACGAAGGAAGGATATGATTTCTTGGTTAGATATAGAAAAGCCATTCTTGATGAATTGATAGATGGTGTTCTCATTACCCAATATGCAAAGAAAGTTGGGATAGTGGTTTCAGACAACGAGGTTGTGGATTTTGTCAACAAATACATTGATCAAATACTCAAACAGTACAAGATTTCTCAGAATGATTTAGAGCAATATATCAAAGCACAGGGATATACCGATCTTGCAAGTTATAAAGAGAGATTGGCTGAAAAGAGAAGGCTGATGCTTTATTTGGAAAGGCTGAGAGATTTTGTAACAAAGAATGTTACAGTTTCCGAAAATCAAATAAAACAATTCTACGAAGAGAACAAGGAGAAATTTGTGAGTGAGGGTTCCGCTCATATTGCACACATATTGGTTGGAAGCGAGGATGAAGCAAATAAGGTTATAGCAAGATTAAATGCTGGTGAGAAATTCGAGGATCTCGCAAAAGAGTTATCACTCGATGAATTCTCCAAGATAAAGGGTGGAGATCTCGGCTGGGTGGAAAAAGGAAGCGAGGATTTGGATGCAGATGTATCTAAGGCCATTTTCTCGAATGACGCCACGGGTATAATCGGTCCTGTTCAATCAAAATATGGATGGCATGTTATAAAGGTGATCGAGAGAGGGAACAAAGGTATAAAGCCATTGGGAGATGTTAAACAGAATATAGAAAATTACTTGTTACAACAGGAAAAAAACAAAAAATGGCAGGAGTGGTTAAACAATGAGTACAGGAAATTCAAAGAATCATCGGACATCAAAATCTTCTTATGAAAAAAATTCTCTTGGTTTGATACAGATATACACTGGTGATGGTAAAGGAAAAACGACAGCAGCCCTTGGGTTAGCCCTGAGGGCTTATCTTCACGGTTTCAAAGTGGCCTTCGTTCAATTCATGAAAGGTACCAGATATGGAGAAGATAAAATCCCTAAGATGCTACCTGGATTTCATTTTGAAAAATTTGGTAGAAAAGAGTTTGTCGATCCCAAAAACCCTAATCCAAAAGATATAGAAGAAGCAAGAAAGGCTTTTAATCGATGTAAAGAACTGGCATTTTCAGGCAATTTTGATCTGATTGTTATGGATGAAATAAACGTTGCTATGGATTTTGGATTGATAAGTGTCGATGAGGTATTGAGCTTCCTTAAAAACAGACCCCCAAATGTTGAACTGGTACTCACTGGTAGATACGCTCCAAAACCTGTAGTGGAGATCGCAGATCTTGTTTCCGAAATCAAAGAAGTAAAACATCCTTACACTAAAGGGATACCCGCACGGAGGGGAATAGAGTATTGAGAATAGTGATAGTTGGAGCAGGTCTTACAGGTAGCGAAGTAGCTTACAGGTTGGCTAAAGAAGGTTTCGAAATCTATCTTTATGAAATGCGTCCTAAGGTTCAAACCGAAGTACATAAAACTGGGTATTTCGCGGAATTAGTATGCAGTAACTCTTTTAAATCTGAAAGTTTGAAGAATGCTTCTGGTCTTTTGAAAGCGGAAATGAGACTGTTAGGTTCGTTTATCTTGAACGTTGCAGAGAAATATAGAGTTCCAGCTGGAAAAGCACTTGCCGTTGACCGAGAGAAGTTTTCAAAAGAAGTGACTGAGATAATAGAATCCTTCAATAATATTCATGTAATCAGAGAAGAAGTGAAAGAAATAAAGCCTGCCGATGATGAAATATGGGTTGTTTGTTCAGGGCCATTAACTTCTTCAAATCTTTACAATTCTTTGAGAAATCTCGTGGGGAATTTTTTGTACTTTTTCGATGCTGTATCTCCTGTGATCGATGCCGATAGTATAAACATGGAAAAAGTTTTCATCGGTGATAGGTATGGGATAGGTAAAGGTGATTATATAAATTGTCCCCTCGATGAAAAACAATATGAAGAGTTGTGGAGAACAATGGTGGAGGCAGAAACCATAGAAGTCAAAGATTTTGAAAAGAAAAGATTGTTCGAAAGATGCATGCCCATAGAAGAGATAGCTCGTTCTGGAAAGGATGCAATGAGGTATGGCCCGTTGAAACCGGTTGGATTGATAGATCCACATACAGGCAAAGAGCCCTATGCTGTTGTTCAGCTGAGAAGGGATAATTTAGATGGGACTTTGTATAATATCGTTGGCTTTCAAACCAGATTAAAGTGGTCTGAACAGAGAAAGGTGGTAAGGAAGATTCCTGGCCTTGAGAATGCTGAAATAGTCAGATACGGAGTAATGCACAAGAACATATATTTGAATAGCCCGAAAGTCCTTGACAAATTCTTGAGGTTGAAAAAGAATCAGAATGTGTTTTTTGCCGGTCAAATAACGGGAGTCGAAGGTTATCTCGAATCTGCAGCAACGGGAATATACGTTGCAATGAATATAACACGAATTTTGAAAAACAAGAATCTCTTAGAATTGCCAAGAGACACTATTATAGGTGGATTAATCGATTATATAACAGAACAAGCCTTCGGGAACCTAAAACCAATGTATGCGAATTTTGGTCTTTTTAGGAAAAATTCAAGAAGGCAAGGAAAGTTAAATAAAGAGAGAATAGCACATATTTCTTTAAATAACATTAAGGATTTTTTGAAAAAACTGGATTGAGAGATCAATTGGAGGGATGAAGTTGAATCCCAATATAGAGATAAAAACTGATTCAAACAATTTGAGGGCATACGTTGTGTTTCATGGAGACGTTCAAAACGTCACCTTAGATGATTTAAAGAGGATTTTGAATAATTTCGGCGTAAAATTTGGAGTGTTGGAAGATAGATTAGTAGAGATTTTGAACAATCCAGTTCCAGAAACTCCTCATCTTGTAGCTGTGGGTATTCCGCCAGAGAATGGAACAGATGCTGTTTTGAAGTTATACTTCAGTGAATCACCAAAAATTGTGCATTCAGAAGATGAAGAAGAAAAAGTGGATTTTCACAAAATTCAAACTATAAATATTGTGAAAGAGGGTCAGGTAATAGCGGAAAAAATACCTGCACATCCTGGAAAAAAAGGTAAAGATGTTTTTGGAAGGGATATCGAACCAAAACCAGGTAAAGATGTAAAGCTTGTTGCAGGTGAAAATGTGGAAATTGTAGATGAAACAAAGGTTGTGGCAACAACGGATGGTCTGCCGGAATACAAAGATGGAAAATTTTCTGTGAAGAAATTCTTGAAAATAAAGGGAGATGTGGATTATTCTACAGGAAATATCGACTTTCCCGGTGATGTTTTGATAGAGGGTAATGTAAGGGATGGGTTCACCGTCAAAGCGAAAGGTGACGTTCAAATAAACGGCCTTATAGAGGCTGCTACTGTCGTCGCAAATGGAAATATTAATGCGATGGGTGTGAAAGGTAGAGGGAAAGCCTTTATTCATTCAGAAAAGAATGTGAATCTAAGATTCGTTGAAAATGCGGAAATCGAAGCACTTGAAAATATTACAATAAACGGTTCAGCAGTTAATTCCATTTTGAAGGCTGGCGAGACCTTGAAAGTGACTGGAAAACCTGGAGAATTGGTTGGAGGGAAAACTATTGCGAGCAAGGTCGTTGATGCGCGAATTATAGGTTCTGAGATGTACGTGAGGACAAGAATAGAAGTTGGGGCTAATCCGCGCTTAAAAGAAAGATACAATCTGATCAAT
Organism: Thermotogaceae bacterium; assembly: GCA_011043375.1. Classification (GTDB taxonomy): domain Bacteria; phylum Thermotogota; class Thermotogae; order B21-G9; family HyVt-16; genus HyVt-16. The sequence goes on from DQYP01000295.1 coordinate 6,696, forward strand.
GCCCAGGTGACGCTCGATAAAGAGAATCTTCAAAAGCTCATGAGAATCTATGAAACTTTAAAAAAACTTAAGGAAGTCAACAAAGGAAAATTGCCGGAGGATAAAGTCGAGTTGTATAAAAAGACGGGGAAGACCATAGAAATATTGAAAAGCTCCTTGCGTGAAAATCTAATGAAACTGGAAAAACTAAGACAAGAGTTAGCATATACGAGTAGAGCGGCAGCCGTGATTGCAAGAGAAATCATCTATCCGGGTGTTGAACTTCTTATCAAGGATCAGAAATACTATGTGGAAAAGCCCTTGAAAAAGGTCATTATAAAGCTTATCGATGGTGAGATAAAATTCAGAGGATTCTCCGAAATTTAAAGAACAATTTTTAGTATCCGGGCTTTTTCTGACATATCATTTAACACTTCATATCTTTCTATTTTTAATCTTTTTATTAATTTTTTCACTCCTTCGATCCGTGTGGGTGAAATTTCAAAATAGATCAACTTACCTTTATTTCTTGTTCTATTTTTTAAGAGATTCTCAATGATAGCTCTATAATAGAAGAGTCCATCTTCAGGAGCCAAAAGGGCTTCTTTGGGTTCGTACTTGACAATTTCCTCGTCAAGGCTTTTCCATTCTTCATGATTTACATAAGGTGGATTTGATACAAACACTTCTATTTGGTCGATAAACGGTTCTAAAGGTTCCAAAAGATTTCCTTTAAATATTTTCACTTTATTTTCAACTCCGTTGACCTCAGCATTTTCAGCTGTTAATTTGATGGCTTTATCTGAAATATCCGTGGCGTACACGGTGGAATTCTCAACGAATTTTGCGATGCTTATTGCTATTACGCCACTTCCGCAACCTATATCTGCGAAAACTCTGAAATTTCCCTTACGTGAATCTTCAACCACCTTTTCTACCAATTCCTCTGTTTCAAAACGAGGAATCAATACGCCAGGTTGCAAATAAAATCTCAAAGTCATGAATTCTTTGTATCCGAGTATGTAATGTAAAGGTTCTCCTTTGGTTCTCCGCAGAAGAAGCTGTCTGAGCCTTTCGAGTTTATCATCTCTGATTTTTTCAAACCAATTAGTGTAGATCCACAGTCTGTCAGTCGAATGGACGAATGATAATAAAAGCTCTGCTTCGAGTCTTGGATTTTTTATCCTCTTTTTTCTCAAATAACCCTCCGACTTTATAAGAATTTCACCGATTGTATAAGAAGTATTCTTCTCCATTTTTCCCTCCGGTTTTTTGATTGTTAACTTTCAGCCATGGAATGAAAGAACCAAGGGTTCATCGATGTTTTCAAGGAATGTCTCGAAGTTACCGTTCAAAGAAAAATTTGTGATCTTCTCGTTCAACATATTTATAGCATGATACCTCTTGAAAGGTTCAAGAACTCCACTGAATTTGATTCTCAATGAATCTATAACTCCATCGAGTGGTAAAACAACAAGAATGAATTTTTTGGTTCCTCTGAAGTACCTGATGAATGTCATAGTGTTCTGAGAACTGGAATTATCTAAGAATCTCATATCCCCTCGTTTGAGAATGATTGAATTTTGCTTCATAAAGCAGAGCTTTCTACAGAACTCAATCCAATCTCGATTCTCTTTTTCCCAGGGAATCTTGTATTCATTGAATATGTCGGGTTTCTCTTTCAGCTTCAGTTCTTGGCCATTATAGATCAAAGGTACACCCTTTACAGTAAAAAGGTAAACAAAAAGACTCCTTAGCTTTAAGTCATCTTCAACTATGGAGGCTATTCTATTTTGATCGTGGTTTTCAAGAAATCTCAACTTTATGTAATTTCTAGGATATATTTGTTCTTGCATCTTTATGTATCCAACATAATCTGTCAGTAAAGCAGTGCCGTTCAAATATTCCATCAATTTGTAGTAACCATCATAATCATATGTTATATCAAAAGCTTGATACATATAAGGGTCATGTGTTTCAGAGATCCAAATCAATTTTTTGATTTGATTCAGTTGTCTTCTCGCCTCTATCCAAAATTCCAGTGGTACGAGTCCAGCAACGTCACATCTGAATCCATCCACGTTGAACTCTTCAATCCAATATTTCATCATGTTTATCATGTACCCCCAGAGTTCCTTGTGTGAATAATCCAAATCGATCACGTCTTCCCAATCTGGGTTTCTAGGAATAGGGATTCCCTTCTCATTGTGAAAAAACCATTCGGGATGTTGTTTGGCGAGAACGGAATCTGGGGAAGTATGGTTCAAAACCATGTCCATCAGGACTTTCAAACCGATTTCGTGAGCTTCTCCAATGAGTCTTCTAAAGTCTTCTTTGGATCCAAGTTTCGAGTCAACCTCATAGTAATCTCTTATGGAATAAGGTGAACCCAAAGTGCCTTTTCTTTTTTCAAGACCCGTCGGATGAATAGGCATGAGCCAGATTGTGTTTATTCCCATGTTTCCTATCTTTTCTAAATCTCTTGTTATCCCTTTGAATCCACTATCACTGTATGCCCTTGGAAATACCTCATAGATTATCAATTCGCTGAATTCCACGGGTGTGTCGTGCGCCAAAGTGGTATCCTCCAGTTTCTGTTTTGATATACTATGATTATACATTAAAACTAAGAAGGAGTGATTCGAAATTGAGAAAATTAGAATTGAAAATAAACGAGAGTTTGAAGAGTATTAAGGATTATTTTGACTTTTTACCAAAAGTTAAAATCGGGTTGATACTTGGATCTGGATTGGGTGAAATGGCAGATGAAATTGGAGATATTTTGAGTATTCCGTACGAGAAGATATATGGATTCCTAAGACCAACAGTCGAAGGTCACAAAGGAAATTTGGTTTTTGGAAAATTAGGGAATAAAAGTGTATGTATAATGCAAGGGAGATTTCATTATTATGAAGGTAATACAATCGGGGATATTGTGTATCCTCTGTTTGTAATGAAAAGGCTTGGTGTATCTCATCTGATAATTACCAATGCAGCGGGTGGCATAAACCCATCATTCAAACCAGGAGATTTGGTTATCATAGAAGATTACATAAATTTTGCCATGAAAAATCCTTCAACAAATTTAAGAGGTATTAAACCAGTGATATTCAAAGATACTAATTGGATAGAAAGTATTAGCAGAAAGTTTGAAGATCTAAAAAGAGGTGTATACATCTTTGTCACAGGGCCAAGTTACGAGACTCCTTCGGAAATCAAAATGTTCAGGAAGTTGGGTGCTGATATGGTTGGAATGTCAACGGTCCCCGAAATAATAACAGCGAGCTCGTTGGGAATCAGAGTTTTGGGATTTTCATGTATTACCAACATGGCCGCAGGGATACTTGAAAAACCTCTGAGCCATCAAGAGGTTATAGAGGTATCTAAAATGGTTAAAGATAAGTTCAAGAAACTCATAAAAATTGCTGTGATGGAGGCATGAAAATAATGGAAAAGATGTACGAGATAATAAGGGAGATAAAAGAAAATCAAAATATAATCGTTGCAGGTCATATAATGCCTGACGGTGATTGCATAAGTTCGGTTTTGAGTCTATCTATTGCATTGGAAAGATTGGGAAAGCAAGTTTTATCTATCGTCGACTATGATATACCATATCAATATTCACAACTTGAAGAAGTTGCGAGAATAAGAAAAGTAGATGATGTAATAAACAGTATAGATAGTTGTGATCTGATAATAGTGCTCGATTCATCTTCACCAGATAGAGTGGGAAAGCTTCAGGATTTTCTTTCTTCAAAGAAAACGATAGTTATAGATCACCATATAACCAATGAAAATTTTGGAGATCTCAATTGGGTTGATGATTCATTTTCTAGTGCAGCTCAGATGATTTACAGATTGAATAGATCTATGAATGTAACTTACGATTCTAAATTGGCAACCATAAATCTCATGGGAATAGCTACTGATACAGGCTTTTTCAGATATCCGAATACAACCTCTGAGGTTTTTAAAGATGCATATGAACTTTCCTTACTCGGGGGAAATATCTGGTTCATATCACAAATGATATTGGAAAACAATAAACCTGAGAGATTGAAACTTTTTGCACATGTAATAGAAAATATGGAGTTTTCAAATGAGGGTAGATTTGTCCATTCAGTTATAAAATACGAAGATTTTCAGAGATTTAACTGTACAGAAGAGGATTCATCAGGATTTGTGAGTGATTTGAGAGCAATAAGAGGTGTGGAAGTAGCTGTGTTGGTAATCGAGTATCCAAAGGAACAGGTTCATGTCAGCATGAGATCTAAGAATAGTTTTGATGTATCAAAGATTGCTAAGATGCTCGGTGGTGGTGGACATCCAAGAGCTGCTGGTTGTTCGTTCAAAGATTCGAAAGTCGAAGAGGTAAGGGAAATAGTTGTCAAAGAGATATCGAAAATACTGAAAGATTTGAAAGTTATCGATGAGGAGCGATAGGCTTTTGTTTCAATTCAATCTTCTTGATTCCAATATTATAAAATTTTGAAATCACTATGCCGAAGACAGACGCTACAGCACTAACTATGCTGGCTGTTATGAATACACTCGAATACGATAAAAAGGACACCATGTAAGCTGTTGCTACAGGTATAAATATTTTAGTGAATATTGTTAATCCTTGGAAAAATCCTTCCCATCTTCCAAGTTCTTGGGGTGCTATATTCATTTTTATGGTCTCTTTCGATGCGAACCAAAATATGAAACCAATCCCGCAAGGAACTTGAGCCAAGAAAAAAGTATACATATTAGGAATACTGAACATTAAAAAGCCAATTGAAAGCAGTATTGAACCGGTTACAAAATTGGATGTAACATTCGTTTTTATCCTCTTTTTAAAAGGCCAAAATAGCACTATTGTTATTGAAAAAGTAGCTTCAAATAGAATGGGAGAGGCTGGTCCAAGTTTGAACACATTGAAAAGATAATAGGATATAACCATGAAGCTTGCAAAATTGAAAGCAACGAACATCAAATACTGATGTATCATTAATGACATGAATACCTTAAAACTGACTGGTACGTTTATGTGTTCCTTATGAAGATCTTTTCCTTTATTAACTATCGGAAGCACTTTTAAAAAGGATACGGCGAGTATAATGTTTGATATTCCTATGACCAGTAACAAAACTCTATAAAAAGCAATCCCACCAAATAGGGGGGCAAGCAAAAAACTTATTAAAAAATAGATAACAGATTTTACAAACTCAGACATTACAAATAAAATACTATAAACTTCTTCTCGTCTTCTTGGAGGAATTATGGCTCTTTCATACATTACAAGGGAAGGGTAAAATATATCATTAAAACTTATCATTAATTGTGCAATTACAAGTGTTGCCAAATTCGTCCAGATAGCTAACAAAAGTGTTCCAAAGGAAAACAAAAGCTTTGCAATTGCTAAAGCATAGTTGGGTGATCTATCTTCAAATCTTCTGCCAATGAGGTAACTCATGAATGCTTGTACCACATAGGAAATACTGAATATCCAACCTATATTTTCTATAGATATCTCCATTAAACTTGAAATAGAAGGTATAGAAATTATAGCGGTAAACGAAAAACCACCTATTAATGAGAAATATATGTATTTTCTTACTTCAACTGGAAGGTTTTTAAACAAGGAGATACCTCCAAAGATAAAAACAAAGTTTTTATTAAACATTATATATAATACACCAAAAATTTTCAAAGCTTCTTTTGTTTAGATTTTTTTATGCTATAATTATTATGCTTTTAAATCAACACTATCTTCCGAAGGGGGGAATTTTTTATGTGGCGTAAGTTTCTAATTCTTAGCGTTGTGCTTGTTATTTCGATTTTCTCGTTTGCTGCTGTAAAAAACCCGGACACAGTTATCGTAGCAACCATTGGTGAAGCCGACACACTTGATCCACATTTTGCTTATGACACAGCGAGTGGAGAAGTTCTTTTTAATACCTACGATTGTTTGATCCAGTACAAAGGAGAAAGCATAAAAGAATTTGAACCAAGGATTTCAACAGCAGTGCCGAGTGTTGAGAACGGGTTGATAAAAGATGATGGAAAGACATATGTGTTTCCAATCAGAAAAGGTGTGAAGTTCCACAATGGAAACGACTTAACACCAGAAGATGTTGAATACAGTTTTGAAAGAGGCATACTTTTTGACCCCGCTGGTGGTCCAATGTGGATGATAATCGAGGCTCTCTTTGGGGAATACACATGGGAAGATGTTGTAATGAATCATGTTAAATTGAGAACAGGAAAAGATATGGCTTATTCAGATCTTTTTGCTGAAAATGGTGAACCCAAGCCAGAATATGCAAAATATCTAATGGAGGCTTATAGAGATATTCTCGATCCTGCCATCGAAGTTGAGGGAGATAATGTGGTATTCCATCTTGTTAGACCGTTTGCTCCTATTCTCTATATCCTTGCACAAGGATCAAGCTGGAGCTCCATTCTTGATAAAGAAACGTGTATAGAAAAAGGTCTTTGGGATGGAAAGGCAGATACATGGTGGAAATATCATGATCTTCCAAAAGAAGAGAGTCCGCTCTATGCATTTGAAAATGGTAGTGGACCGTTCAAGCTCGTCGAGTGGAATAGAGAACAGCAAAAAGTCATCCTCGAAAGATTCGATGACTATTGGAATGGTCCCGCTAAGATAAAGAGAGCAATAATTTGGGGAATCGATGAATTCTCGACAAGAAAAGCGATGCTCGAAAAAGGCGATGTGGATGTTTGTTACGTTCCGGCGCAATATTTGAGTCAAGTTGAAGGTATGCCAGGAGTAACTGTTAAAAAAGGCCTTCCAACAGTTTCCATTACATCCTTACATTTCAATTGGACAGTTGCAGAAGGTAGTGAATACATAGGCAGTGGAAAGCTCGATGGAAATGGTGTGCCGAGAGACTTCTTCACTGATATAAATGTTAGAAAAGCTTTTGTTCACGCATTCAACTACGATGCATTCATAGAGGATGTTCTGAATGGAATGGGTGAAAGGGTGCCATCGGATCTTCCAACAGGATTCCTTGGATACAACCCAGATCTTCCACTTTACAAATTCGACCTCAAAGCTGCAAAAGCTGCTCTTCAACAAGCATGGAATGGAGAAGTATGGACGAAAGGATTCAAGATGTCACTTCTTTACAACACTGGAAACGAGGCACGTCAGACAGCCGCTGAAATGCTTAAATATTACATAGAGTCTTTGAATCCGAAATTCAAGATAGAAGTACAAGGTGTCCAGTGGCCAAACTATTTATCAGCTTATAAACGTGGCCTTCTACCAGCATTTATAATCGGTTGGCTCGCTGATTATCCAGATCCACACAATTTCATATTCACTTACTACCACAGTCAAGGTGTGTACGGTGGCCCACAAGGGGAGGCATACAAAGAATGGGCCCGCGAGAACTTAGATGCTCTTATAGAACAGGCTGTTCAAGAAATAGATCCTGCTAAGAGACAGGCATTGTATGAGGAGATTCAAAAGATCGCAATAGAAAATTACATTGGAATGCCACTTTATCAACCACTTGCAATTAGAGTTCAGAGAGACTGGCTAAAAGGTTGGTACAGGAATCCGATGAGACCTGGTGAAGACTTCTACGCCTATTGGAAAGAAGAGTAAAAGAATTAGTATTTAAATTCTCAAAATTATGATATAATTTTCAGGTAATAATAGAGCCGGGGTGCATACCCCGGCTTTATAAAGTTTTCTGAGAGGTGATAAAAAAAGTGATAGCTTATATCATAAGGAGATTGTTACTATTACCACTCATATTGTTTGGTGTAACGATACTCATATTTGGTATGTTGGAACTTTTGGGGCCTGAGAAACTTGTCAGTGCATACATCAGAGGTCCAGAAGCAGAGAAAGTTGCGGGTGCTACACAGAAAATCATAGAGAAGTATGGGCTCGATAAGCCATTGCCTGTGAAATACGAAAGATGGTTGGGCAATGTGTTAAAAGGAGATCTCGGCTGGTCGCTCGTTGGTAAACAACCAGTGTTGAGTGCTATACTTTCGAGATTTCCTTACACTCTTGAATTAGCCTTGTGGGCTATAATTCCTGTGGTTTTCGTTGGGATATGGCTTGGAATAATCTCGGCTGTTCATCACAACAAATTTTTAGATCACTTTCTCAGAGTCTTTGCGATAATAGGTTGGTCCTTTCCAGATTTTGTTTTTGGGCTTTTTATGATCTTGATCTTTTATACACAGCTTGGATGGTTTCCACCTGGGTATCTGAGTTTCGATATGGAAAGGGTGGTGACTTCCTCACAATTCGTGAATTATACTAAAATGGTAACTATAGATTCCATCTTGAATTTGAGGTTCGATGTATTTCTCGATGCTTTAAGACATTTGATTGCTCCGGTGATAACTCTTGCTTATCTATGGTGGGCATATATCTTGAGGATAACCAGATCCAGCATGCTTGAGGTTTTAAGGAAGGAATACATACGTACTGCTCGAGCAAAGGGATTGTCTGAGGATGTTGTAATAAACAAACACGCAAGAAGAAATGCACTGATACCTGTTGCAACGGTCTCGGGCCAAATGATAATTGCTCTACTTGCAGGTACAGTGATCATTGAGTCCGTCTTCAACAGGCCAGGATTGGGTAGATTCGTCGCAATGGCGGCCACACAACTCGATTATATGTCGATAATCGGTGGAGCACTGTTTTATTCCATACTCTTGGTTCTTGGTAATCTAATCGTTGATGTATCTTATGCTTTGATAGATCCGAGAATCAGATTGCAATGAGGAGGTTGGAAAATGCTCAGGGATGAAATAAAGAAAAACACTAAAAAATTCTTTAAAAATCCGACGGCAGTTTTGGGATTATTTCTACTCGTTTTCTTTATTATAATTGCTTTGTTTGCACCTTTAATAGCACCTCCAAAGGATCCTAATAACCCTTATAGAATACCAATAGCAACTTGGAGTTTGGAACCTAAACCACCATCGCCTGAACACCCATTTGGTGTAATAGGACAAAGAGATATATTCTATGGAGTTATCTGGGGAACTCGTACTGCTTTCAGGATAGGCCTGATCGTTGCAGGAATATCTGCAATTATAGGTATAATAATGGGATCCTTATCCGGTTACTTTGGCGGTTGGATAGATGAAGTTTTGATGAGAATAACGGATATATTCATGTCTCTTCCTTTCTTAGTGGCTGCAATGGTTTTAACAACCGTTCTTGGCAAGGGGTTGGATAAAGTAATGATCGCGATGATAGTCTTCGGTTGGATGGGAACAGCAAGGCTCATACGTGGAAACATCCTCCAGGTTAAAGAAGAACAATATGTTTTAGCAGCGAAAGCTCTTGGGGTTAGAGATTCATTGATAATCTTAAAACATGTGATACCTAACACCATATTTCCCGTTATTGTGCAGGTTTCCATGAGAATGGGTTCACTGGTCATAACGGCAGCAGCTTTGAGTTTTTTGGGGTTAGGTGCTGAGCCTGGTTACGCAGATTGGGGAACACTTTTGAGCTATTCAAGAAATTGGCTCACTCAATTCGATAAAGCATGGTTTTCCATTGTATATCCTGGAGTAGCTATGGTTTTATTCGTCCTCGCGTGGAATTTGGTAGGTGACGCGTTGAGAGACATATTCGATCCACGACTCAGAGGATGAAGGGAGGAAAATATCTGTGGAAAGTAAACAACCTCTTTTGAAAGTGAATAATTTGAAAACCTATTTTTTCACTGATGATGGTGTCGTAAAAGCAGTTGATGGTGTGAATTTCGAAGTTTACCCAGGTGAAACCCTTGGAATCGTTGGAGAATCCGGATGTGGAAAGAGTGTCACCTCACTTTCAATATTAAGGTTGCTTGATGAGAAAGGTAAAATTGTCGATGGTGAAATAATATTCGAGGGAAAAGACTTGGTTAAGTTGGATGAGAATAAAATGAGAGAAATAAGGGGTAACGATATAGCGATGATTTTTCAAGAGCCGATGGTGGCACTAAACCCTGTTTACACAGTTGGAGATCAAATAATGGAAGCTATAATTTTACATCAAAAAGTCCACAAAGATGAGGCGAGAAAGATAGCCATAGACATGCTGCGAAAAGTTGGGATACCTGAACCTGAAAAGAGAGTTGATGAATACCCTCACGAGCTGTCAGGCGGAATGAGACAAAGAGCAATGATAGCCATGGCTCTTTCTTGCCACCCCAAACTCTTGATTGCTGATGAACCTACCACGGCACTCGATGTTACCATTCAGGCCCAGATACTGGAACTCATGAAGCAACTTCAAAAAGATCTTGACATGGCTATAATTATGATTACCCACGATTTAGGAGTAATAGCTGAGATTTCTGATAGAGTAGCGGTGATGTATGCCGGCAAAATGGTTGAATATACTGATGTGAAAAGATTGTTTAAGAACCCGAAGCATCCTTACACATGGGCTTTATTGAATGCCATTCCAAGGCTCGATATAGAACAAGAAAGATTGTTTTCAATACCTGGGGTTGTCCCAGATGCACTTCATTTTCCATCAGGATGTAAATTCCATACGAGGTGCGAATTCGCAACTGAAAAGTGTAGGAATGAAGAACCGGGACTTATTGAAATAGAAGATGGCCATTTTGTCGCATGCTGGAATATTGAAAAATTAGAGGCCGCAAAAGATCGTGTTGAGGTGGGTGAGAACAAGTGAACGAAATAATATTGGAAGTCAAGAATTTGAAAAAGTATTTTCCAATAAGAGCTGGAGTTTTCAGACGAATAGTCGCGTGGGTGAAAGCTGTCGATGATGTTAGTTTTAATATAAATCGGGGTGAAACGCTCGGTTTGGTTGGAGAATCTGGTTGTGGCAAAACAACGGTCGGTATGACCATATTGCGACTCTACGAGCCAACTGCTGGTCAGGTGTTGTATGGAAACAAGGATATCTCAAAACTCAGAGGAAAAGAATTGAGAGAGATGCGTCGAAAAATGCAAATAATCTTTCAAGATCCTTATAGCTCTTTAAATCCGAGAATGAGAATAAAAAATATAATTGCCGAAGGAATAATAACACACGATATAGCAAAAGGTAGGGAAGCTGAACACATGGTGGCGGAGCTTTTGAAGAGGGTTGGATTATCACCTGATCAAATGAATCGTTTCCCACATGAGTTTTCTGGTGGACAAAGACAGAGGATAGGTATAGCAAGAGCTTTGGCGGTGAATCCAGAATTGATCGTATGTGATGAAGCTGTTTCTGCGCTCGATGTTTCAATACAAGCACAGATATTGAATCTTCTTGAAGATCTACAGAAAGACTTCAACCTCACATATATATTCATCTCCCATGCATTGAACGTCGTGAAGCATATAAGTGATAGGGTTGCAGTAATGTATCTTGGAAAAATAGTGGAAATTGCAGATAAAAAAGAATTGTTTTCCAATCCATTACATCCATACACTAAAGCATTGATGTCAGCAATTCCAATACCGGATCCGGAATTGAAGAGAGAAAGAATATTACTCAAGGGCGATGTTCCAAGTCCTATAAACCCGCCATCTGGATGCAGGTTCCATCCAAGATGTCCAATTGCAGATCCTAAAATATGTTCGAGGGAAGAACCGGAACTACGTGAAGTTAAACCTGATCATTTTGTTTCGTGCCATCTCGTATAGATACTTTTTCGATCACTGATTTTGCGATACCATCTTTAAACTCTATGGTTACATGATCACCTTCAACAAGATCTGAAATATCGGCAATTTTTCCGGATTTTCTGATTATCGCGAAGCCCCTTCTAAGGGGCTTTGTTGGTTCTAATGCCTCCAAGTTTTTTAACGTAGAATCCAATGTTTTTGTTAGATCAATGATTTTGGATTTGACCAATTTGAATAATTGATCTATTCTATTCTCCAAATTTTCAGAGAACATTTCTATGTCCGAGCGTACAGAGATTCTTTTCAATATTTCGGAATATCTCGAGAATCTCTGAGAGAGATTTTCTACCTTTTTTTCAAACACTCTCATCAATTCTTGAAACGATTTTTCGAGTTCTTCGCTTTTTTTTACCAATATTTGTTGTGGAGAATTTCTTATCAGTATTCTGTAATCTCTTTCAAGGAGATTTGCGATCATTTTCAGTCTATTACCCAATCTTAGGATACCAGTATCTAAAAATGAGTGGAGTTGATTGTTAAGGTCTTTTATATCGGGGACAGCAATGTTGGCAGCTCCAGTGGGGGTAGGAGCAATTTTGTCGGCTACGAAATCAACGAGCGTCGTGTCTATTTCATGCCCCACTCCTGTTATCAGAGGGGTTTTTAAACTGAAGACACTTCTCACAACTTTTTCTTCGTTGAAAGCCCATAGATCCTCTATACTTCCTCCACCTCGAGCGAGGATCAACAAGTCAAGAGAATAATCATCCGCAAGTTCCAATGCTTTTGGTATTTCTATAATCGCTTCTTTCCCTTGAACGGATGTATGAAAAAGATATATTTCAACCAATGGATACTTCTTTGAGATTATTTTCAATATATCTCTGAAAGCAGCTGAATCCCTCGAGGTTATCACACCTATTTTTTTCGGAAACGAAGGTATCTCCTTTTTTGGTTTTGCAAACACACCTTCACTCCGTAATTTGTTTTTCAATTCTTCGAATTTTTGGTACAAAAGTCCAATCTTTGAAACCACTTGAATATGATCGCAATAAAGTTGGTACTGTCCCCTTTTCTCGTAGACTCCTATCCGTCCAAAGACTCTAACATAGAATCCATCTTTTATATCTCTTGTTTTGTATGCTGCTCCAAACATAACGCAGTTTACGATAGCACCTTCATCCTTCAAAATGAAATAAGCATGGCTACCTCTGAGCTTCCAATTCGAAATTTCGCCCTCAACTATCACATTGATGAGTTCAGAGGCCGATTCCAACATAGCTTTTATTATCGAGGTAAGCTGAGAAACGGTGTAAATTTTTGGTTCCTCAAAGTATCTCAGTTTCATTTACTTAAAATTCCTTTCGCGGAATCCACAACGTGTTTCATCAACAAAGTAGTTGTAACTGGTCCAACTCCACCCGGAACCGGTGTTATGGCATTGACCATTTCTTTAACGCTTTCAAAGTCAACATCACCAACCAACTTTCCATTCACAAAGTTTATCCCAACATCTACCACTATCGATCCCTCTTTCAAGTGATTCGCATTTATCAACCCTGCTTTTCCTGCAGCTACAATCACAATGTCTGCCATTTTAGTGTGTTCAACCAGATCACGCGTACCCGTATGGCACACGGTAATGGTTGCATTGTAATTTCTTAGGAGAAGTATCATACTTAAAGGTTTTCCCACCGTCGTGCTTCGACCAACGATGGTTATGTTCTTACCCTTGGTATCGATCCCATACTCATCGAGAATTTTAACAACTGCCTCAGCTGTGCAAGGTAGAAAAGAAGGTTTTCCTAACATCAGTAAGCCAAGGTTTTCTGGACTCCTTCCTTCCACATCTTTTTCAGGGACAATCGACTTTAATATTTTAAGTTCATCCAAGTCATCAGCGACTGGGTGGGCCAACATGATTCCATGGACATTCTCATTTTGATTTAGTTCCGATATAACATCGAAGGTTTGATCAGGCTTTATTTCCAATAACTCAAAGTCTATTCCTATCCTTTGTGCAACTTTCTTCTGGGATTTTATGTATGAATATGATGAATCATCGTGAACCGTGGAGACGGTGACGAGCTTAGGTTTGATATTCTTCTCAGCAAGTTCTTTAACTTCATTCTTTAAATCTTCTTCCATCTTTTTTGCAAGTTTCTTCCCATCCAATAACAACATAAATGTAACCTCCCATCTCTTTTTCTAAAACATTTTCATTTTGAAACCTCTTAATCCACTGAGAAATACAAGGGATTCATAGATTTTTAGTCGATCATCTCGATTTCATAATTATTGTATCACCTTGTAATAATCAACATTGAGATGGAAATCAATTTTCGAGTATTTTTGAAACAACGACTTTTTTCAGTAAATTCAGTTCTGAACTTTTAAAACCAAGGGATTCTACTTTTTCAATTTCTTTGAAGGCTTCGCGATATTTTTTCAATTCTTTCAATGTAATGGCCAGACCAAGATGTGCATGAACAGAATTTCTTTTTAATTTTACTGCTTTTCCAAAAGCTTCCATTGCTTCATGATACTTGAAAAGTTTTAAGCAACAGATTCCAAAATCGATATTCATATTGTAAATCGTCTCTTCATCTATAGAATCCATTTTAAGACTGAAAGCAAATTTGAAAGCGTAATAGGCTCTTTTCCACTCCTCGTTTTTCATATTCAAGTATGCTATATTTGCAATCGGGAGGAAAAAATTTCTATCGATTTTGAAGGATCTTATATAAAGATGCCTCGCCTTTCCGAACTCTCCGATTCTCCTGTAGAGATTTGCAAGATTATTCAAAGCTTGTGGAAAACGTGGAAAGATCCTCAATGCTTCTAAATATAACCTCTCAGCCTCTTTAAAATTTTCCTCATTGTAGCAATCTATAGCTTGGTTGTATAGAGAGATCGCTTTCTCATCAACAACACTTCTATTTGGAGGTACCTTCAAGGTTCAATCCTCCCACGTAATACACTGTATCAGAATAAGTATGTTCACCTATATTCAATTGAATCGATATAGAGCGAATCTTTCTAACGGAAAAATCGTGTGTATATTTAACCCTGGAAGTTAACGGCTTAGCCAGTGAAAGATACTTTTTCAACTCGTCTAAGTAATCTTCTTTTACTATAATTCCCCCGGTTGCATGAACCAAAGTGACTATCGATTCGTCAAGCTCTTCAACCATATTGGTTGTTAAGTAATAAGTTACGTTTTTCAGTTTGGATTGAATGATAACATTGGAGACATCGACGCTGAGCTTATTCATCTCATCTGATCTCAATATCACATAATTTCTGTTACTACATTTAAGGGTGTTGATCTCATCTTTAAAAAAATCTTTTATTCGATTCACAACCATTACTGAAGGTTTTTTCATCACTTCTGTGTAATCAAAACCAACTCTTCCCTTGGAATCGAAGACATACAA
>DQYP01000151.1 GCA_011043375.1 Thermotogaceae bacterium
CTCACTGATTGTATATTCAGCAAATATATCAAGATGATGAAGATGGAAAAAGATATGATCTGGATATTTTCTAAGATACATTCTTTTAGTATTCTCAAAGACCAGTTTGGTTGTTTTGGATACTAATTTTTGTGGTATTATTATTTTCAGAGATATGTTTTTTCTCAAGGACTACACCTGTTTTTGGGTTTGTTCTCAAACAAATTTTATCAAGGTGTAGCCTTTTTTACTGTTTTACCTTTTCAATTTTTTGTTACATTAGACAGGGGCCGTGATAGTATATTTTAGCAATAATTATTTAAGAATCTTGGAAACAAATCAGAACCAAATTGTATAATAAATAGGTTTATACTTTGCTTGTTTACAACATCATCATTGAGATGGGAGGAATGTACGATGGAAATCTTGAAAAAAATGATGGATCTCACAAAAGGATTGGAAACGCCTTTCATCTTACTTGACCTCGAAATTTTGAAAAGAAATTACAAACGTCTCAAAGATAACCTCCCATTTGTAGACATATTTTATGCTGTTAAGGCTAATTCTCATCATAGGATAATAAATACTTTAAAGGAATTAGGTTCAAGCTTCGATGTGGCTTCTGCTAGTGAAATAGAAAAACTTTTGAAACTTGGAATAACACCTGATAGAATGAGTTTTGGTAACACAATAAAAAAGGAAAGTGATATCAGATTTGCTTATTCGGTGGGGATAGATTATTATGCTGTTGATAGTGAAATGGAGTTGGAGAAAATTGCGTGTAATGCTCCAGGAAGTAAGGTTTATTTCAGATTGATGATCGATTCGAGTGATAGCGATTGGCCCCTTTCAAAGAAATTTGGAACCAATTCGGAACATATAAAATCTCTGGCGATTTATGCTAAAACTCTTGGATTAGTCCCATTTGGAATAAGTTTCCATGTTGGAAGCCAATGCAACAATAAATTCAAATGGCGAGAGGCTATGAAAGAAGCGTCAAAGATATTTAGGGAATTAAAATTGGATTACGATATTGATTTGAAAATGGTGAATCTCGGCGGTGGAATGCCCGTTGTGTACGATAAACCAATTCCAACTGTGGAAGAGATATCTGAAGTTATAAAAGATTCTATCGAAAAATACTTTTATTTTGTTAAAGACTTGAAAATAATCATAGAACCTGGAAGGTCCTTGGTTGGAAATATAGGTGTAATAGTTTCTTCGGTGATTTTGAGGAGTAAAAAAACAGATGGTGAATGGGTGTATCTCGATGTAGGAATTTTTCATGGATTGGCAGAAGCCATGGGTGGTATAAAATATCAGATGATTGTTGAAGGTAAAGAGAATAGCAAGCTGAAAACTTTTAAACTTGCCGGTCCTACTTGCGACAGTATTGATATAATGTATGAAGCTGTTGAGTTACCAGAAGATATAACCTTAAACGATAGAGTTTATATACTGAATGCTGGTGCTTACACAACTGAATACGCAACTAATTTCAACGGGTTTTATGGTCCTGTTGTTTATTTTGTCGAAGATCTTGAGTTTGAAAAAACCCGTGCCAACTCCATCGAGCAAAAAGAGGAGTCTTAATTTGATATTCGGAAAGTTAATTTTCATTGCAAAGAGGTGGTATCTCTGAGAAGTATTTTATTAGAGAGAAGTGAATATTTCTTTGAGATTCTGAAATATGATAAATCGGAGTGGCTTGATTTTTGGAAAGAATACCGAACCAGGAAATTTCCTGTGGTTATTCCATTGTATGAAAAGGCACATGGCTTGACTAATGATGAGAAGTTGAAAAGCGTTTTGAATGATCTCAGTAGACCTTTTTTGGACAAGCTCCATCAAAGAATAAAAAATGAATTTAGAGAATTAAAAGAAAAAACAGTGAAGGAGATATCAAAAAAAGGGAAAGAATTAGAACTTTCGAAAGAAAAATTCCATATGATGATAATAGGACTTTTGGGTCTTAAGCCATATACGTTGATTAAAACTCCCTTAAAAGGAACTGTTGTATTGTTGGATCCTATTGGAATAGAAAAAGAGGTGGGGCTTGATAACTTTATCGATATATCGATAGAAGCTGCCTTTAAAGCAAAGAACTTTTCTTAACTCATGTGGAACCGAGTAAAATCAAAAAGTCGGCATCCTGGATATATATCCGTGATTTTGACAGTTCATATATTAAAGAATAAAAAGCATCCAAACCTTTTGAGAAAGTCGGCTTAAATTTATTATCAACTTTGAAATCGAGTTTGTCCGCTATTTTTTCAATTTTTTTGAGTTTGTTCACATCTTCCGAGAGTATCAAAAGGTAATTTGTGTTTTTTTTGAAATATTTTTCGCTTTCCTTCAATTTGATAAAGAAGTACTCATAGTTCACATCTTTGTCGTCTCCGATTAAGCTATTAACCTTTTTTTCAAAATTGTATCTTCCATCTGTGCTGTTATTTATGAAAACTATCCTTGGTTTACCCGATTCAGCTACAAAATTGAATGTTCTCATGTTTACCTTCAACTTGTTCAGTTTTTCTTGATCAACAACGAGATCCCCCTTGAAAGTCAGCTTACTTGGAAGGGTCAACAGATTTATGTTTTCAAGATTCTTGAATTTCAAGTATAGAGCAACGACTTCGGCTAAATCCAGGTTGGTTTCTAAATCTTCTTTCAACAACTTGGTAAAAATAGAGGCAGTTTTGAAAAGGCTGAGTTTACTTCGTGCGCTCTCCACAATGGCCTTTAAAGCTTGGTGTTGTCTCTCTATTCTTCCCAAATCTCCCATTTTGTCATACCTGAATCTTATATATTCAAGCAGCTTTTGACCGTCCATTTCCACTATACCTGGATCGAAGTGTATATGAAGATCTTGCTGGAAATCGTCGTAATGCATTGGTTCTTTTACGAGAATCTTGATCGGTCCAAGTTCATCCCCAAGGGTTTTGAAGGCATTATAATCCACTATGACATATCTGTGGATGGGGATTTCCAGCAATTCACCGATGATATTTTCGAGATCTGTGAGTCCATAAGTTTTATAAATCGCATTTATTTTCTCAACTTTCAATTCAAATTTTTTTCCTATATAATCCACTCGTAAATCGCGGGGTATAGAAAGTAAAAAAACCTTTTTTGTGTTAACATCCAAACCAAGTACTCCGATAAAATCAGTCCTATCACTTCCAGCGGCATTTGCATTGTCTTTTCCTAAAATCAATACATACATTGTATCTGCTGGAAGTGAAGAACTGAAAAGACTCTTAACGATTTGAAAAACAGGGTATGGAAAAAAAAGGACCATTATTAATCCTATAAATATCGTGAATATTCCAACGATGGCACTCAAGGCCTTTGATATCAATGTAGTACCTCCTGAATTCTTTTTACATCTTCAGGTGACAGATATATTCTCTTATATTGCCTATCGCCAACCTTTATCGTTATCGGTGTTTTAGTTAAACCTTTTATCTCATCGAACATAACGGCGTTGTTACTCAAGGAGATTAGGAGCCTATAGAAAGAATCGTAGTTCATGTTGCCGTTTAATTTCAATTCACGAGCGATTCTCTGTATCTTCAAAAAGTCGAATATACCATACTTTCGTTTTGAAAGTTTTTTCAATAAAGAAACCACATCTTTCTTCTTGAATGAGATTTCCAGCTCGCTGGCCATATAATTCATATCATCCGCGCTTAAAGTCATGAAATAACTGTCATCTGGTGTATCTATATCGAACATTTGCTTGATGATTTGCAAGCCAAAAGACAAATCGCGCGAGTCAAATCCTATATTTTTGTCACCATAAAATGGATATTCTGGAAGCTCAACCACATAGACGATTTTTTTATCTTTCATGGAGCGTATGAAGACTATTTTACCATCAGTATCACCGTTTTTAGTTGCAATAAGATAATCAACGGTAGAAAGCTTCATAACACTATTTCCATAGGTTTTCGTGTATAGATACCATCCACCACCTCCAATTATTAAAACGACTATTAGCAGTATGAACAATACGAACATGGATTTTCTACTCTTTCGAGTTCTCCGTGCTCTCAAACTTTTTCCACTCCTTTCAAGATTGTTTCATTCCATAATTCTACCAAATCCGGTAACATGATAAGATTATTTGCGATTACATAACTTATCTTGTTTTTCAGAATCTCGAAGAATCCTTTCGTGAAGTCTTCAAATATTAATTTTCTTAATTCTTCGATTCCAGGATATTCCCGTGATTCCTCCAACGAATCAGCTACGAATATTATTTTGGCCAACAATCCCATATCTTTATGCCCACTGGTATGATATTTAATGGCTTCAAGTATCTCTTCATCATTGATCTTAAAGCGTATCTTCAAAAATTCTGCAGCAACTTTCGAGTGTAATAAAATGGGTTTTTTCAATTCTATAAATGATGGAGATATTCCAAATGCTTTCGACATCTTTATCAACTTATTGACATCAACATCTCTAAAAAGATCATGAGCAAAAGCCACAATGAGCAATTTCTGCCTCTTTTCTGGGCTCAAACCAAGTCTCTCAGCTATCTTGATTGAGAAATTTGCAACTCCTAAAATATGTTTTTTTCGTTCTTTGGTTACCAATTTGTTCATCAATTTCTTTAACTCGTCAATAACCGTATTCAACGGTGTATTGAAATGAGAATTCTTCTCCTGCTGGTACTTCAGCAATAAATTTCACCTCCGATTTACTTTGAAGCACGAAGTCTACGTTGGGATTATTCACATTTATCGCGGTGATATTTGGTATATAGTCATAGATTTCGACGGCGACAGTCTTATCCGAAAGATTTTTCAAGGAAATTTCCCTGAGATCTCTACGTGAAATCTTCGAAATTCTACTTGTGGATTTAACGACTTTTTTACAAAGTACATCAGAGGTTTTACCATAGACTACTTCAAGTTTATCACCTTTGGAAATTTGTCTTATAGTTGAGGCTCCGGATAGTACTCGAATGTTGTCAACCAAATCGTAGATATTTACCTCACCTGCTGGTAAATCAATTGGTATGTTCTCCACTGAAATTGCCATGTCAACAGGTAGATAATTTTCTCCCGGATTACGTGAAAAGAACTTTTTGCGGTAGTTCAACTCTCTCTGAATTATCGGTATCGAAATGTTACTTTTTTTGGGTATATTAGAGATATCCACCCTATAAATTCTGTATCCCGTTTTCTGCCCCATAGGTTGTTCGAAATTCCCCATCGAAGTGGGGGCGAAGGAAAGCGTTTTCATGAATCTTTTTTCTCCTTCGGGACTTTGAGGACGGTATATTTCACCTGCGAGTAAATATACATTATAAGTGGAGAATCCCATATCAAGTTGATTTATAATATTGAAATATCCAGAGATTTCCAATTTATTCTTGGTTTTCAAAATTAGGGAATATCTTGCTTTCCAACCTATGCCATCTGTTAAGTAAGAGAAATTCAAAGAATTGACAGGCTGAGATGTTTTAACAATGAAATAATTCTTCGAATCCATATAAAGTTCACTTGGAAAAATAGGGTATCCGTTCGGATTAAAATACACCTCTTTTGTTTCTATATCTTTAAATATCAAAGGTTCAACTGATAGAACAAGAAAGTTCTTAACGGTTCCGTCTTCAAGAACGAACTTTATTCTACTTCCAACGTAGCTCTCATAGTATTTCTCTAAACTTATTTTTTCGCCCTTATGGAATTCCATCTTGGATATTTTATCGATCGGTGTAATGGTGAACGAATCTGGCAGTATTTTGCTGCTAACTGGTATTTTGAATATCTGCGATGTTGTGTCGATTCTATCGTTAACGAGAGCCATTCCTTGTTGATATATCACTATACTCGCGGATAACGCAATGCTAACAAAGATTGATAATAAAAGCACTAAACATCTTATTCTGAACATTCTAATACACCTCTCTCTCTTCTGAGGATATTTCCATCCCCATACGTTCTTCCAAGAGATCAACCAAAGAATCCATGGTTTGTTCAACCTGGTCCTTGGAGTTTCTTATCAATGCCACTGCAATTGAAGCCCAGACTTTCGAATCTTGGTTATCACTTTCTATGATCGATACATTGTATTTGTTTGAGATCTGCGATATTAAATGTTTTATCACACTTCTTTTCTCCTTCAAGGATTTAATTCCAAACAATCTGAGTGTTACTTTCAATACACCAACAGTCATCTTAAATCACTTCTTCACTTGAGCAATTTGCCTCAAATATTCCTCAAGAGATTTTATCGAATCTTGAATCCTTTCTGGATATTTTCCCCCCGCTTGTGCAAAATCTGGTCTTCCACCGCCGCCACCACCAAGTATTTTGGAAAGAATCCTTGCTATTTCGTTGGCTTTTACTCTGTCTGTCAAATTCTTTGAAACTTTTATTAACAAGGAAACGTTTTTATCCTTCTTGTTGAAAGCCAGAACTACTCCATCTTTAAGCTTACTGATTATTTTGTCGATTGTATTTCGCAACACCGAATTATCGAATTCTTCGACGACTAATTCAACCAATTTGATGTCACCCACTGAACGCGCCTTTTCTATGATCCCATCCAAATTGTTTGTAAGATTTTCCTCTTGTAATACTTTAATTAATTTCTTCAAATTCTTGTTCTCAACTATGAGTTTTTTTACCCTATCTGTGATTTTTTCCCTTTCGATTTCCAAAATGCTCGATAATGAATCCAATGAATCATCGATTTCCCTTGTAAAATTGTAAGCTTCGAATCCTGTTAGCGCTTCGATCCTTCTGACACCAGCAGATATGGATTCTTCAGAAACTATTTTGAACAGACCTATTTGCGATGTATTTGAAACATGCGTTCCGCCGCACAATTCTTTAGAATAATCGTCGATTTTAACTACCCTAACGACATTTCCATACTTTTCTTCGAACAACGCTATAGCCCCTTCTCGTTGTGCCTCTTTCAGGGATTTGTACTCTATCTCCACCGGAAGAGATTCAAGGATTTTTTCATTGACCCTTTCCTCTATCCTTTTGAGATCTTCTATTTCGATTGCTTCATAGTGAGTAAAATCGAATCTCAATCTGTCAATTTCGACTAATGAACCTGCTTGGTTCACATGCTCTCCAAGAATTTCTTTTAACGCTTTGTGTAGAAGATGTGTTGCAGTATGTGCACGCATTGTGGCGATTCTTTTGCTCTCGTCAACCGTTAGTTTAACCGTTTGCCCTGGTTTCGCAGTACCTTCAATTATTTCAACTTTATGGACGATTATATCGTCGTAGGGATTTGAAACGTAAACGACTTTGCCTCTGAAATTGCAACTGTACATCTCTCCTGTATCCGATATTTGCCCACCTTTTTCAGCGTAGAATGGTGTTTTTTCGGTTATTATCTCAACTGTCTCTCCTTCAGAAGCATATTGAACGCTTTCACCATTTTTTATGATGAATTTGATCTCTGCTTCATCTTCAAATTTGGTATAACCTGTGAATTCAACGCTTTTCATTTCAGTTTCTATTTTCTTATAAATTTCCTCGAATTTTACGAATTCACGTTCTCCTCTCGCAAATCTTGCCCTTTCTCTTTGCTTTTTCATTTCCATTTCGAAACCTTCCATATCAACATCGAGAGAATGTTCCTTTGCAATTTCCATGGTGAGTTCAGGTGGGAAACCATATGTGTCATATAATTTAAAAACATCTTTGCCACTTATCTTTTTAGAGCTGCTTTTGATCATTTCATCGAGCATATTAATTCCTTGATCGAGCCTTTCAAGGAATCTCTCCTCCTCAGCTTTGGTGATCTTTTCAACTAAGCTCTCTTGTTCTTTCATTTCCGTGTAGGTGTCACCAAGTTTCTCTACAACAGAATGAATCACCTTGAATATGAATGGCTCTTTTTTCCCCAAAAGCCAACCGTGCCTTGATGCCCTTCTTATGATTCTTCTAAGGACATAACCTCTTCCTTCGTTCGATGGGAACACACCGTCAGAGATCAATGCAGTTATAGCGCGAGAATGATCAGCAACAACCCTTATGGAAACATCGTATTTTTCATTCTGCCCATACTTTTTTCCAGTGATCCTTTCTATCTGCTCAATTATTGGCTTGAACAAATCAGTTTCAAAATTTGAATACACACCCTGAATTGCCGCAGTCAATCTTTCAAGACCGGCGCCGGTGTCTATGTTTTTCCTTGGTAATGGATGCAATTCACCATTTTCATCTTGATAGAACTCAGTGAAAACAAGATTCCATATTTCCACGAATCTTCCACAGTTACAGGAAGGATCACAATCTCTTGGATCTTTATCACAAAGCTCCGTCCTTCCAGTATCAAAAAATATCTCGGTGTCTGGTCCACACGGTCCTGTTGGTCCAGCAGGACCCCAAAAATTATCTTCTTTCCCCATTTTTATTATCTTTCTTTCCGGAATACCGATAATCTTTCTCCATATGCTGAACGCTTCCTCATCCTTTTCGTAAACTGAAACCCATAATTTCTCCTCAGGGATCTTCAGAACCTCAGTTACATATTCCCAAGCATATTCAATGGCTTCTCGCTTGAAATAATCACCAAAAGAGAAATTTCCTAACATCTCAAAGAAAGTATGATGTCTCGGAGTTTTACCGACTTCATCTATATCAAGGGTTCTCAAGCATTTTTGAACGGTTGCTATCCTTGTATATGTGGGTTCTACCCTTCCCCAGAATATGGGCTTAAAAGGGACCATACCAGCAATTGTGAACAACAATTGTGGATCCTCAGGTATCAAGGAAGCACTCGGAAGTATAGTATGACCTTTCCGTTCGAAAAATTTTAAAAAAGAGTCCCTGATTTCTTTGCCAGTCATGTATTTCATACATCATCCTCCTAAACCTTTGAATATGATTAAGAAAATAAGATATCCTGGAACAGAAAACAATAACCCATCTATTCTATCAAGCATTCCACCATGACCGGGTAATATCGCTCCTGAATCCTTAAAACCATGTCCTCTTTTTATCGCTGATTCGAATATATCTCCAACTGTGTGTAAGAAAGAGAACCCTATACTAAAAACGATCATTTGAGAGATATTCATTATATCGAATTTGAACAGGAGATTCGACAGAAAATCGTAAAGCAGAACATAAAGAAATATTCCCAGCAATCCTCCAAACACACCTTCCAAAGATTTCTTGGGGCTGATCCTTCTACTTATTTTTGTTTTTCCGAATTTTGAGCCTATGAAATAAGCAAACGTATCAAAAATCCATCCACCAGATAGTATCAGCAAAGCATGTAATGCGCCAAAGAATCGGTATATTGGTAAAAACATTGACAACCCAAAGGAAACATAGTACAGTGTGAAAATACCATTTGTTGCAAATATTAAGAAATTTTTTGGATCACCGGTTATAGATATCAATCCTATTAAGATAGCCGTAACGGCGTATATCAAAAGGACATAAAGCGGCACATCGACAAAATATCCAAACATTATACTTGACAGAGTAATTAATCCATTTATCATCAATCTTTTGACGGTTTTGTGAGAATCCCCTATCGACATTTTTAAGAGTTCATAGCTTGCCAATAAAGTAACAGTGGCAACTAAACCAATGAACGAAGAATAGGATAGAAAGCAAAGAACAACAAAAGGAGCAACTATGATCGCCGTAATTACTCTAATCTTAGTTTCGTTCATCCTCTATCACCGCACCAAATTTTCTAACCCTGTGGGAATATTCTTCCACAGCTAACTTAAGATCCTCTTTGGAGAAATCGGGCCAGAACTTTTCTACAAAGTAATACTCTGAATAAGCAGCTTGCCATATCAAAAAATTACTGAGCCGTTTTTCATTTGCAGTTCGTATTATCAGATCAGGATCCGGAATATTACGTGTATACAAGTATTTTTCCACGATTTCTTCAGTGATTGGAGAATTTATCTTTCCCCTTTCAAAGTCTTCGAGAATGTTTGTAATAGCATCACACAACTCTGCTCTCCCTCCATAATTGAGTGCTACTTGTACATTTATGTTCTGGTTATTTTTCGTTTCTTGTTCAGCCATTCTACAAACTTCTATAACTTTTTCGGGTAATTGACTCAATCTGCCAATAAACCTCAGTCTCACTCCTTCTTTTTTCACTTCAGGCATCTTTCTGGTAACAAAATCAGCAAATAAATCAAATAGAAAATCTATTTCCTTTCTGGGTCTTTTCCAATTCTCGGTAGAAAAAGTGTATAAGGTCAGATATTTTACTCCCAACTCATACGCCCACCTAATAGTTTTTTCAGCCACTTCGGTTCCAACCTTATGTCCTTCAATCCGCGGCAAACCTCTCGAGCGTGCCCATCTGCCGTTTCCATCCATTATTATCGCAATATGATTGGGAACCCTTACGACACTCAAAATTCCATTATCTCCTTCTCTTTGTTTTCAAAAACTTTGTCGAGCTCTTTTATATGTTCGTCTGTTATTTTTTGAAGCTCATCTTCCAATCTTCTGGCATCATCTTCAGGAATACTTCCTTCCTTTTGCGAATTTTTTATGCTCTTTAGAGCATCTCTTCTTATATTTCTAACAGCTATTTTACCCTGTTCGACAATATCTTTGGCTTTCTTTACCCATTTCTGTCTTTGCTCTGTGGTTGGTGTTGGAAAAATGAGTTTCAAAGAGTTACCATCGTTTATTGGATTCAATCCAAGGTCGGATGCCATTATAGCTCTCTCGATGAGTTTCAAAGTACTTTTATCCCATGGTTTAATCGACAGGGATCTATCATTTCCAACAGTTATGGTAGCAAGTTGATTTATTGGTGTTGGGGTACCATAGTAATCAACCTTAATCTCCTCTAAAACAGCCGGTGAAGGCCTTCCAGTTCTTAAGTGTTTCAACTCTTCTTCAATTTTAGCAACACTCTTTTTCATTTTTCCATCTGCATCCTTAAGTATAGGATGTTTCGACAATCCAATCCCCTCCTTTTCTTACTGTTTTTGTTTTATCTTGTTACTCTCCGCTTAGATCATATGCCACACTTTCGTACCTTAGTTGCAAAACGCTTACCTTTAAATAAAAGATGGCGTAAATATTCTTCTTGCTTTTAAATGAGAAGCTATTTTTAATTCAAAGTCATAGATATTGAATTGATTCTGTCAATTTTTCGGACACATTATCCATTAGTATTTTATCATCATACAAATAATTTAAATGAAACGAAAGATAAGTTTATATTTTTCCAACTGGTGCGACGTAAATAGTTAGTTCATCGTAACCATCTACACCCAATAACTCATCCATCTTCTGCTGATCGTACGCTGCGATAGCACAAGTCCCGCAATTTATGGCTTCACTTGCAAGATACAAGTTTTGACATACATGGCCAGCATCCAACAGTATCACCTTGTGCGACAGTATCGAGTATCTCCATTCAGTTCTATATGGAATGGCTGTCCATATAAAAGTTACAGCACATTCACCAGCGAAACGTTGTCCCATACAAGCGTCTATTATTTTTTCCGTTAGGTTTTCCACTTGCTCGATCAACAGTAATTTGTGCTCTAAGGGAAGATATCTGTATAGTCCTTTTGGTAAATCTTCGACATTGTAAACAGCAAGATACGTTTCTAAGGGATGTCTGGCACCTGCGGATGGGACAGTTCTGAATGTTGCATATCCATTTTTCACAATCTCTTTAACTCCCTGAATAGCCCAAAGCAAGAATGAAAGTTCTTCTATAGTCAATGGGACATTCTTGAATTTTCTTCTGCTTTTTCTTTTCTCGATGACCTTTTTCAAAGGAACATTTCCAAGGTCAATTTCATCGGGTGAAATCAAGTCGTATAATTTTGAGCCTTCATCAAAAGATTTTTCAAGTGGCGGCTGAGGAATATTCTTTTGCTGATCAGAAATGATTTCAGAACGTTTTTCCCAGTTTGAACGCAAAAAATTTCTTCCAGTGGCTATGTCCATATTTTCACCCTTTCTTTTGAATTAATGATTCAACATCTATGATATATTATATACGATGATTGAAAAATGGAAATCTGCTTTTTTTCAATAACGACGTATTTTGTAAGAATCCAAAGGGAGGGAAAAATACTATGGCGATTTTTAAAAAGTTATTGCCGAATGTGAAAGTAATAGAACCAATCATTAAACATGCACAGATCATTGAAAAAGCCATGATGAAGTTTCCAGAACTGTTTAGAGCATATTTTGGATTCAAGAATATAGATGAAATTGTAAAAGAAATAACCAATTTGGAGAGAGAAGCAGATAAAATAAAGGAAAGACTTAAAAGTTCTTTGGATAACTATCATTTAACCCCATTTGAAAGGTCAACGATCGTTTTATACATCCACAATCAGGACAAAATAATAGATCTCATAGAAGATACCTCAAAATTGCTTTATTTGAATAATTTTGAGATGCCAGAAGAGTTGAAAAATATGCTCATGGAGCTGGTGGAAGAGGTGAAAAATGCTGTTGATGTTTTTGAAGATGGTGTGAGGCGGTTGGAAAGGATATTCATCTCGGATTTTTCCACAAGAGAGATAGAGGCAGAGAAGTTTGAGATGGAAAAAGTTGAGGGATTGGAAGATAAAGTAGATGAAATAACGCTGAAGATAGGAAGATGGATATACTCCAATAAAGAGAACTACAATCCGATAGATTTAATGTTTTTAAGAAATCTTGCTTTAACGGTTTCGGAGATAGCTGATGTTTCTCAGAATGTTGTTGATATGATTCCGTCCATACTGAAAAAATGAAATAGGTAGGTGTTGAAATAGATGTCTATACTATTGATGGGAGGAATCGTGGGTTTCATCGTTGCGGTATCCATTGGAGCCAATGATGTTGCTAATTCGATGGCAACAGCAGTAGGTGCACGTGCAATAAACATAAGACAAGCTGTTGTAATCGCTGCGATACTTGAGTTCACGGGTGCTGCTATATTCGGTTCCCAAGTCACAGAAACGATCAGAAAAGGTATAGTTGATCCTGCCAAAATAAACGATCCAAACGCTTTCATGTTGGGAGCTTTCAGTGCTCTAATTGCAACTGCCACATGGATACTCATTGCCACTTACTTCGGATTGCCTGTTTCCACAACCCACTCAATAGTAGGTGCTATGGCTGGTTTTGGAATAGCAGCAGCCGGTTGGAGTGTTGTAAACTGGATTAAAATAGTGATAATAACCTTAAGCTGGATATTGTCCCCTATAGCAGGATTATTCGTTTCGTTTTTGATGTTCAAGTCGATATCTGCATTTATATTGCATTCGGATAGACCTTTTAAAAGTGCAAAGAGATATGGTCCGTGGTTCATAGGAGGAGCTTTCATGATAATCGCCTTTTCGTTTGTGATTAAAGTTTTGAAAAGCTCTGCCACTGTTGGACTCATAGTTGCAACAGTGGTTTTTGTAGTTTCAGGTTTCTTTATTTACATAAAACTTAAGAGAAGAAGAGTCTTGAGTAATGAATATGATGAAGTGGAAAAAATTTTCAAAAAAATGCAAGTGATAACTTCTTGTTATGTTGCGCTCGCACATGGAGCCAACGATGTTGCAAATGCGATAGGTCCTGTTGCAGCTATATATGCTGTTTACAAGGGATTAGAACTTGGTGGCAAGGTGACGGTTCCAAGAAGTATTTTAATGATTGGAGGATTAGGGATAGCGGTCGGAGTTGCTCTTTGGGGAAGCAAGGTTATGAAAACAGTTGGTGAAGGAATAACAGCTTTAACCAATACTCGAGGATTCTCAATAGATTTTTCCACAGCGACCATTGTTTTAACTGCGTCCATTCTTGGATTACCCGTTTCAACCACTCACACCGTTGTAGGGGCTGTTGTAGGAGTTGGGCTTGCACGTGGTGTCGAAGCGGTGAACTTGAAGATCTTGAAAAATATACTCATTTCATGGTTTTTAACTGTTCCAGCGGCAGCAGTTCTGAGTATGCTGATTTTCAAAATTCTGATCTTTTTAGGAGGATAAGAGGCTATTATTCATGAATGATAGGATAGTAAGTTACTCTGAGAAACTACTTGTTGTTATATCTTCATTCACTAAGAATATGATGAGCGTGAAGGCATCTTTGGACGTTTATGATGCCTTACTGAAAACTCTGAGAAGTTTTATAAAGATAAAGGATTCCGTCTTTTTCAAATACAATGAGGGAATCGGAAGATTTGAGTCCATCAACGCATCTGCTGAATTCTTCAAGGATAAGGAGTTCAACAATCTTGCTTTGTGGATAGCTAAAAGAGGCCTTCCCAGTATCCAACCTATAGATGAAAGAGATTTCTTGTTTATACCACTGAACAAAAATCCAAAAATTCTTGGACTTTTTGTTGCCGAATTGGAATCTTCCTTGGATGTTATCAAACAGGAAGATATGGATATATTGAATTTTCTAACATTTCAAACTTCCTTAGTGTTGGAAAATGTTTCGCTATACGAACAACTTCAGGAGAAAAATGAAATCCTCGAAAACCTTTACAGATATATGCAAACCATCCTCGATTCCATGGATTACGAAATAGCCGTTTACGATAAGGAATTGAAAACGACTTTTGAGAACAAAAGATTCAAAGCTTCTGAAAAATTAACCCAAGAAGTTCTCGATGCGGTAAAAAATTTGGCACGAAAAACTTTGGAGACTGCCGAATCGCAGATTTTGGAATTTGAGAATTTGGTTGACGGAGAATCAGTGTTTTACTCTATAACTACTTTTCCAGTATATTTCAATTTTCAAGATCAGGTTATGGTTATTCTGAGGGATATAACGAGTACTCATGAATTAGAGAGATTGAGAAAGATAGATGAAATGAAGAATCAGTTCGTTGCCACGATTTCACATGAGTTGAAGACACCAGTGACTGCCATAAAGGCCTATTCGGAGACCATAATTGATTCATTGGAAGATATCGATAAGGAGACTCTCAAAGATTTTCTGAAGACTATATTGGATCAGACTGAGCATCTTGATAATCTTGTAAGCGAGCTTACTGATTTTTCGAAGATGGAAAGTAAAATGTTTGAGTTGAACAAAGAAAAATTCGATCTTTTAGAATTGTGCCATAATGTGATCGAATCTCTTCAAGAACTCGCAACATCTAAAAATGTGGAACTTTTGTTCGATGAAATTGATGAAAAATTGATCGTTGAAGCCGATAAACGCAGAATAAGACAGGTGTTGATAAATCTCATAGAGAATGGGATAAAATACAGCGATAAAACTAAAAACGAAAGATTTGTGAAATTAAAGATAGAAAAAGGTGAAAATGAGATCCTTGTCATCGTAGAGGATAATGGTATAGGAATCCCAAAAGACTTGAAAGAAAAGATATTTGAGCGTTTCTTTAGAGTGGAAAGTTATTTAACGAGCGAAGTTAGTGGCACAGGGCTCGGATTGGCGATATGTAAAACCATAGTAGAAAAACATGGAGGTAAGATATGGGTAGAAAGTGAACCACAAAAAGGTTCAAAATTCTTTTTCACTATTCCAGTTAGAGGTGATTCATAATAGATAGAGAGGAACTCACCAGAAGAATAGAGAGTTTGGATGATCTCCCAACTTTAAATTTTATACATCAGAAGGTAATAAATGTAGCAAACAATCCTGCATCATCCGCTGCTGATTTGGCAAAAGTAATCTCCTTGGATCCATCTTTGAGCTCAAGAGTTTTAAAACTTTCCAATTCGGCTTACTACGGTTTTCCCAGGAAAGTGACCTCAATATCCCAGGCAGTTACTATTCTTGGGTTCAAAACTGTTAAAAATCTTGCAATAGGGATTATGGTTTATGATAATCTGTTCAAAAACAGGGATATTGATATAGATATGAAAAAACTTTGGGAACATTCTATCAATGTCGCCATTTTTTCAGAGGTTATCGGGGAAGAGCTGAATTATCCAAATAAGGAAGAGTTATTCATATGTGGATTACTTCATGATATAGGTAAAGCCATCTGGGCTTTGATAAATCCAAACATATTGAAGTATGTTTTAAAAGTTTGTGAGAAAACCGGTTTGTCTTTTTATGAAGTTGAGATACATCTCGATATTCCATCTCATCAAACAACTGGGGAAATAATATGTAGAAAGTGGAATTTTCCTGAAATAATAACTTTGAGTGTTGGCAATCATCATACACCATCGAGTGTGGAAGATGTTTATTCCGATGTGGTTGATATAGTGCATGTAGCTGATCTGTTTTCAAATGCAGTTTTCAATGATTTGAATTGGTATCCTTCAAAATTGATAAATGAAGATGCGTGGAATTCGTTGAAACTTAAACCAAGTATGGTCATCAAGACTGTTCAAGAGGTTAAAAAACGTTTTGAGAGTGCAAAAGATTTTTTGAATATCTGAGCGTTCATGGATGGGGCCGAAAAGTAATGCAAAAAGATGTTATTGATTTTTTGAAGAGGTATGGTTTAGATATAGAAAAAGTACGAAACAATATAACGAATGATTCACCAAAGGATATATTAAAGCGTCTTTTGGTAGGTGAATCATACTTTTTTAGGGATCGCCAAGTTTGGGCCGATCTCAAGGAATATTTGTTGAAATATACAGATAAAAAAGTGAATTTCTTGAGTTTGGGTTGTTCAAGAGGTGAGGAGGTATACAATTTTTGTTTTTTGGCTAATGAACTGGGTCTAAGGTATAGTGCAACGGGAATAGACGTATCTGCTAAAAGGATCGAACAAGCCAAACAAGGAATCTACGATTATTGGAGCATTCGTATGCTGAATACATATGAACTTAATAGATATTTTGTAAGCTTCAATGAGAAGTGGAAGGTTAAAGATATTTACAAGAAGAATGTAAATTTCAAGGTTGAAAATATACTTGAATTTAATGAAAACATGAAATTCGATTTAATAATGTTGAGAAGAGTCCTGATATACTTTAGTTTCGATGCTTTGGAAACTGTATTCAAAAAATTGAGATTTACTCTAAGTGAGAATGGGATACTGATACTTGGAAGAGGTGAATATTATCCGCAGATGGAAAAATTCTTCGAACCGATGACTTTCAACAAGAGCATTTTTTGGATGAGAAGTAGGTATTTACTAAACGAAATTCCTGATGTTAATGATCAAAAGGAGAAGATATCTATCTTCTCAAAGGTGTCAATAAAGCCTTCAAACATAGGAAACGATAAAGAAAAAGAACCGCTCTCCATGAAGATCATAAGGAAATTGATAGAGAGTGAAAAGTATTGTGAAGCTTTGCAAATGATAGATGAATTACTTGAAATAGATCGAACATCGTACTTGGTATGGAAGTATAAGACAATAGCTGAGTTAAAACTGAATAATTTCGAAAAGGCAAAAGAATCATTGAAAAAAGCTATTTTCTTGAATCCAGATGACTATGAGTTGTGGTATTTAGAACAATTATTGATGAGGTGAAAACATGGGGAATTCTTGATTTGTGAAGTAGAAGATTCTGAAACCATGAAAGCAACTCTTTATGGATTCCCTTTGAGTGGATTCTTAGGTGTATCCAATGAGTTTGAAAAGGATATCCCTGAGTTTGTTAAAAACTCTATGGGTGGTGCTATCTACAATCACAAGCTATATCCTGTATTCAATTTTTTTAAAGATATCAAGATACCTGTATTGAAGGTGTTTCTAATTTATGAAAAATTTGCAATTGGTGTAACACGTTTGATAACTAAAATGACCGTTGATGAATTGATAAAATCCGACGAAGGAAAACTAAAGGGTATCTTTTATTTTGAAGGAGAAAGGGTTTTAGTGGTTGATCTTGGGAATCTTGTGAAAAGGTCAGATGTATACAAACTTTCACCTTTAAAACTGTTACACACCCAAAAGAGAACTCCTGAAAAAGAACAAAAGACTAGAGATACATACATCATCTTAGATAATACAAACCTCGCTGTCAAGCTGGAGGATGTGGAAGATATAATTGAAGTGGAGAAAATGTGTCCGATAAACTTCGAGGAGTATTCCGGCTTTGTAAGTAGCAAAGACAAAGGTATCATCAATGTAAAAACTTTGGTTGAAAATGGCAAATGGATTCTAATAACGAAAAAAGGGGAAGCGTTCCGAATCTCAAACACAATTGTTGTAAAGGGACAAGGAATAAAAAATTCCGAAGATGGTTTCGAGTATTTAAGCTTTGAGGGGAAAAACTACAGAGTTTTAAGGTGAAAATCATGGAAGATATGGATTTCAGTTCCGTCTTCTTCGATGAACTGAGAGAAAAATTAGAAGAAGCTGAAAACTCCTTAAAAAATTACTTCGAGAGTAAAGATGTATCCTATTTGAAAGAGCTCTACAGGGTTTTTCATACCATAAAAGGTTCTGCAAGCTTAGTGGGATTCAGTGGTTTTCAAAGAGTTGCTCATAAAATCGAGGAAATATTCAAAGATATTTATGAAAACAAACGAGAGATATCCCAGCAGGATACGGCACGTATAATGAGGGTCATCTCCGTTTTCAAGGATAAAAAAGATGATCTCACAGAATCGGAGATAGAGAAGATTTTGAAGTTTTTGGAGGGAGAAATCAGCAATTTAGATGATGAAAGGGATTCATCGACAAATTCTGAGTTCGAATCACTTGGATATCATGAAATCTTGGAGAGTGTGATAAAGGTAGAGAATAACATAATTCTTGGTAACGTGAACCTTGCCACCATTGAGCTTAGAAACTTAAAGAAATACTTGAATGAACTGATCCAAACCAAGGAATTTGTGCAGGTCGATAGGCTGTTCGATGGTTTTGATAATCTCGTTTTTCAGGAATCCACGCTAAATGGCAAAAAAGTGAGATTGGTGCTTGAATGCCAGGATTTGAAGATACCGATCAAAGATGTTCAAGCTCTGAGAGATTCGCTGGTCCACATTGTGAGAAATTCGATAGCACATGGTATAGAGCCACCTAATGAGAGAAAAAAACTTGGAAAATCTGAGGAAGGGATTATCAAAATCTCAACTCACCTTGATTCTGAGAATATCTCCATAATTGTTGAAGATGATGGTTCAGGAATAGACTTGGAGAGGGTAAAAGAAAAGATGAGGTTTTCCGGATACGATACCATAGATCCACTTGAAGTGATTTTTCAACCTGGCTTCTCTACGAGGGATTCTTCGGATCTTTCTTCCGGTAGAGGGATGGGACTCTATGCAGCTAAAACTTTTATCGAAAGCAGAGGAGGAAGTATCAATATTCGAACCGAAAGAGGAAAAGGTACGAAGTTCATTATACGGCTTCCAATCATGTTCATAGTTAAGAAAGTGATAGTTGTGAGAAGTGATACAAATATCTTCGCGATTGATTTATCCGAAGTCTTATTCGTCCAAAATAACCCCAATGTGTTTGAGTTTAATACATCGAAATCATTGAGATATAATGACGAACTGTATGAATTATTAACACTTGGTGAATTTAAGTCTCGAACCTTTGGAGTGTTTTTAAAAAACAAGAGAGCGATATTAGTAGATGAAATTTTGGGAATATTCGATGGTCAGTTTGTTCAACAACGTAGTAACATATCAAAATACTTTGTGAAAAACATATTTCCATTCCCAGTGCCAGTGATAGATTTTGAACTCATCAAAAATACAACATCCTCCTTTGAGAAGCAAAAAACATCTGAGAGAAAAGCCACTGTATTGATTGTAGATGACTCAAACATTACCAGGCTCGTTGTACAAAGTTTTCTGGAATCTCGTGGATACAAGGTTATGCAAGCGAAAAATGGTATAGAGGCGCTTGAGAAATCTGGGTTTGATTTGGCTATTGTTGATATTGAAATGCCAGGGATCGATGGCTATGAAACGACTAAACGTCTCAAAAAAAAATTTCCAGAAATCCCTGTAATAATACTAACCACCAGATCATCTACCGAAGATGTAAGAAAAGGGTTAGAATCCGGGGCAAATGCATACATGATAAAAGGCGAAAATTTAGAGAGGTTGCTCACACTTATTGAAAGGTTTTTGAAAGGATGAAAAATGTTGAAACCAGTGGTACTGATTGGAGCGTCTGCCGGTGGACCAGACACTATAGTTAAAATATTAATGTCCATAAGAAGTCCCCTTAACTTTCCAATTGTGATAGCGTTACATAATATGGCATCACAAGTTGAAAATTTTGTAAAACTTTTAAAAAGATCTTCAACTCATGAAATTATAATAATCAACGGAAGAGAGATAATAAAGAATGCTGTTTTTTTGGCAAAGGGCGGGAAAGATGTTGTCTTTATTTCAAAAGAAGTTATATCTGCTGTGGATCCTGAGTCATACGTTGTTCCATCGATAGATAGATTGTTCCTGAGCGTGAAAAATATGGAAGATTTGGATTTTTATATATTTTTGCTTGGTGGTCTGGGCAGTGATGGAGTTAAAGGACTCATGGAATTAGAGAATCAAGAGAATGTACACATTTATATACAAGACGATGCCAAATTCCTATATATACCGATGAATGCCATGAGAAATTTGAAAAGATATCGTAAATTATCCCTCTTCGAGATAATTAGAATTTTGAATTATTTGAATTCAATCGGAGGAAAAAAACATGAAGAA
>DQYP01000064.1 GCA_011043375.1 Thermotogaceae bacterium
CCATAATTGCAGGCGTTGAAAGGATAGCTGTCGTCACCCCGCCGGATTCAAATGGAAACATCTCACCGTTGATACTAAAAACATGTTCAGAGCTTGGAATAGAGGAGGTCTACAAGGTTGGAGGTGCACATTCGATTGCTGCGTTAGCTTATGGAACGGAAACAATAGAGAAGGTGGATAAGATCGTTGGCCCCGGAAATGTCTATGTGGCAATCGCGAAAAAGATGGTTTTTGGAGACTGTGGTATAGATAGTGTAGCGGGTCCAAGTGAAATAGTTATCATAGCTGATGAGAGTTCAAAAACAGAACACATAGCGGCAGATTTACTTTCACAGGCGGAACATGATGAAAAAGCAATGAGTATCTTAATAACCACGTCGAAACAGGTCTTGAATGAAGTCATTTTGGAAGTGAAAAAACAGCTCGAAGAATTGCCTGTTGAAAATTGCAAAGTTGCTGAAACTTCTATCGCAAACCATGGAGTAGCGATTTTAACTGAAAATTTTGATAAAGCGATTGAAATTTCTAACTTGATAGCGCCAGAACATTTGGAAATAGTAACAAAAGAACCTTTTGAGCTGCTTTCAAAAATAAGAAATGCTGGCTCTATCTTTATAGGTGCCTTATCTTCTGAACCTATAGGAGATTATGGCATTGGTCCAAACCATGTTTTACCAACATTGGGAAATGCCCGTTTTTCGTCAGGTTTATCCGTTTCGGATTTTTTGAAAAAGATGTATTTAACATCAATTTCCAAAGATGAACTCGATAAAATTGGGGAAGAAATGATTAGACTGGCTAAATATGAAGGGCTCAAAGCACATGCATTGGCAATAGAAAAACGTCTCAGGGGGTAAATCAAAGTGGATGATTTTAGAAAATATATTGCTGATATAAAAGATAAATTATTCAAGTATCAAACGGAAAAACGTTCAAAAACATATTTGGCACTTAACGAGAATCCATATCCTTTTCCTGAAAAATTGATTGAAGAAGTGTACAAATTAATCGATCCGTATAAAATTCCAACATATTACGATTCACCGGATGAAGAACTTTTGAATCTTCTATTGGAATACATAAATAGCGATAAATTGAGTGTAAAAAATTTAAGCATAGGTAATGGGGCCGATGAGATAATCTATTACTTGCTTTTAATGTTTAAAGAGATGAAAGTGACGATTTTTCCACCAACGTACAGTTGCTACAAGTTGTTCGCAAAGGATATAGGTTCGAAAGTCATATCTATTCCACTGAAAGAGGAGAAAATACCTATCAATGAGATAGAAAATTTACTCAATGTGGATTCAATCGTCTTCATTCCAAATCCTAACAATCCAACTGGACATTTTTTTGAAGACGAAGAAATTGAATTTCTTTTGAATACAGGTGCATTGGTGATAATAGATGAAGCATACTATGAATTCGGAAAAAGAAGCTATATTGATTGGATCGATGAGTATAAAAATCTTGTTGTTATTAGAACTTTCTCGAAAGCCTTCTCGTTGGCTGCTCAGAGAATAGGTTATTTGGTTGCTAACGAGGATCTAATAGATGCATACAATCGCATCAGATTACCGTTCAATGTGGATTATGTTAGCCAGCTTTTTGCAAGAGTTGCGTTGAAAAATCTCGAATTTTTTAGGAAACGGATAGAGGAAATCATTAATGAGAGAGAAAAAATGAAAAAGGAATTAATGAGTCTTGGTTACAAGATAAGCAATTCTCAAGGGAATTTTGTGTTTATGTATCTGGATACTGACAGTAAAGAAGTATTAACGCGAGAGTTTGAAAAAAAGAAGATAGCGATAAGAAAATTTTCAGAGGGTTTGAGGATTACAATCGGTACACCGAAACAAAATGAAATGGTTTTGAGGATATTCATGGAGGTAAAGAAAAATGAAAATTCAAAAAATTAAAAACGGTTTGTTGGTTGAGAGGAAAACCTTGGAAACCCATATGAGACTCTTGATTTTGAACAATAGAATAGGACATTTTGAGGGTGGAACTCCAAGTGGTTTTTTCAATCATATGCTCAACACTTTCTGCAAGTATTCCACAATTTCCATTCATTTGGAAAAATGTGAAGGTGATGTTGACGTTGATTTACACCACACGATAGAGGATTTTGGAATAGTTCTTGGAACAGCATTCAGAGAATTATTTGATTACTCACAATTAAAAAGATTTGGAAGTTTTACAGTTCCGATGGATGATGCATTGGTGTCTGTATATGTAGATCTTTCAGGAAGACCGTACTTGAATTTCAAGGTTGATTTTGGTGATGTCCCACTAATCGGTAATTTACCTGTGGAGCTCGTGGAAGAGTTTTTTAGATCTTTCGTGAATAATTCCAAAATCACGATGCATGCTGTGAAGTTGTTCGGCTCGAATTCTCATCATATCTGCGAGGCATTGTTTAAAGCCTTTGCATTCAGTGTAAAAATGGCGACAGAACCCTCAAATTTTATCTCTACCACAAAGGGAGTGATAGATTGAAGCTTTTGAACATCGGGATAATATCTGCTATTCCAGGAAACATAATGAATCTCCGCAGAGGAATCGAAAAAGCCTCTGAATTTTCAAATATATCCGCCAGTGTGGAGTTAATTGATCGTGTTCCTAAAAAGAGTTTTGATCTTATATTTCTTCCCGGGGTTGGGCATTTTGGAGAAGGAATGGCGAGACTTAGAAAAAGCAACTTCGATGAGTTTTTGAGACATTATGTTGAAAATGGAGGGTTGTTAATAGGAGTTTGTCTTGGAATGCAGCTTTTGTTTGAAGGGAGTGAAGAGGCACCAAGAGTTTTAGGGCTTTCACTTTTACACGGTGAGGTGTGTAAATTAAAAGCAAAAAGGTTACCGCACATGGGATGGAATACTGTGGATTTTTATGATAAAGTTTTTGGAGAATTTTCTGGGAAATATTTTTATTTTGTTCATAGTTATAGAGTAAAGTGCGGCGATGGAATGATTTCGGGTTTTACTGAATATTCTGGTGAAAAATTTCCGTCCGTGGTGAGGGAAGGTAATATAGTTGGTTTTCAATTTCATCCCGAAAAAAGTCATTTAATTGGTTTGAAACTTCTTGGGAGGCTGTTTGAATGGTCGTTATACCAGCTATAGATCTGTATTGTGGAAAAGTTGTTAGGATGATTAGGGGAAATAAACATGAAGCTATCCATTATGATTACCATCCTGTGAAGCTCATCGAAAAGTTCGTGGATTCTGGGCTTGAATTAGTACATGTCGTTGACCTATCAAGGGCTATAGATAATTCCAATGACAATTTGAAAATTCTGGATGAGATTTCAAAAAGGGGATTGGCAAAATATGTGGAACTCGGTGGCGGTATACGAAGTTCAGAATACTCATTATATCTGAGAGAAATGGGGTTTAAAAGGCAGATAATCACATCCATGATCGTGAAAAAACCAGAGATGATTCCCAAACTACTCAGTAATGATGTCGAGGTTATATTTGGACTTGACACGCTTGGAAAAGATACAATCAAGTTTTTTGGCTGGAAAGACTCAAAAACGCTGAATGTATTTGAATTTTTGTATCTTATAAAGGAAATGGGTATACAAGAAATAATTCATACGGATATCTCAGTCGATGGTACATTGAAAAATAGAAGTTTTGATTTAACATTGAATATCATTGTAAACACCTCTCTCAATACAATCGTTGCAGGTGGGATATCTTCCTTTGATGATATTGAGAAAGCAAGAAAAATAGCTGAAAATCATCCTTTATTGAAAGGAATAATAATTGGAAGGGCGTTCTTTGAAGGTCGGATCAGCATAGAGGAGATGGTTAGATATGCTGGCTAAAAGGATAATCGCATGTTTAGACGTGAAGGATGGTAAAGTTGTTAAAGGAACAAAGTTTGAGAATTTGAAATACAGTGGTGATCCTGTGGAATTAGGAATCAGATATTCAGATGAAGGTATAGATGAGTTAGTTTTCCTCGACATAACAGCTTCCATTGAAAAGAGAAAAACAATGATAAAAACGGTTGAGAAAGTTGCTGAGAATATAACTATACCCTTTGCAATAGGTGGGGGAATATGGCAATCTGATCTTGCCTTTGAGCTGATATACAGAGGGGCTGATAAGGTGAGTTTGAACAGTGGCGTAGTTGATAACCCAAAACTGATAACGGAAATAGCAAAGAAATTTGGAAGTCAAGCAGTTATAGTAGCAATAGATGCCAAAAGAACAGCGTTAGGATTCGAGGTATTTACTCACTCTGGAAAAAAGGCCACCGGTATGAAGTTAGAGGATTGGGTAATGAAGGTTGAAAAATTAGGAGCGGGTGAAATAATGCTGACGAGTATAGACAAGGATGGAACAAGAGATGGATACGATATAGAGATGTTGAAAGCTGTTAGAAAGCTTGTGAATATCCCGATAATAATTTCAGGAGGAGCCGGAAAGAAGAAACATTTTTTGGAAGCATTTAATAATGGCGCAGATGCAACTCTCGCCGCCTCTGTGTTTCATTATAGAAAAATAGAGATATTGGAATTGAAACGATACCTCCATAAGAATGGAGTATTTGTAAGAATTGTGGAAAACGAAGGAGATGATTTGCTTTGAATTTGAGACCTGTTGTCGTTCAGGAAGTGAATACAAAAGAAGTTCTCATGGTAGCTTATGTCAACAATGAAGCGTTGAAACTAACTATCGATACTGGATTTGCCCATTTTTACTCCAGATCAAGGAGATCCATTTGGAAAAAAGGCGAGACCTCTGGAAATACAATGAAAGTAGTAAAAATTTTAGAGGATTGTGATAAGGATACTCTCATGTATTTAGTTGAGTTTCCAAAAGATAAAGTTGCTTGCCACACGGGAAACAGGAGTTGCTTCTTCAATAAGATTTTTGAGGATAAAAGCAAAGTGATGAAAAATGAAGATGATCTTGCCTTTTGGAATGAATTGTTTGAAATAATCGAAAGCAGAAGAGAAAAAATGCCTGAGAATTCTTATACGGCTGAATTATTCAAAGAAGGAATAGACAAAATGATGAAAAAATTAGGTGAGGAAGCAATAGAAGTCATGATAGCTGCAAAGTCCAACAAAAAGGATGAATTCATTTACGAATGTGCGGATCTGATTTATCACTTGACCGTTTTGATGGTTAAAATGGATGTGAACCCCAAAGATATCATGGAAGAACTTTCAAAAAGACATACTTTCAAAGGAATGAACTTACAGAAACGATAACTAAATAATAAATTTGTTCAAAATAAATGAACACCCAAGAATTTTCAATTGTTTAAAAAGTTATTTTTCAAATTTGACAATTCTTTGGTGAATAGTTTAAAATAAACTCAAGTTAGCTTCCGTGAAACATGATACTCAATATTTTTTAGGGGGTGTGTCATAATGAAGAAACTTTTGTTTCTAATGGTTGTTGTTTTACTTCTGGTCGCTTTAGTCAATCCAGTCATGGCTAAGTCAAGAGTCCCAAAGGATACACTAGTAATAGCTGCAAATACTGGAATATTGATCAGTTTAGATCCTGCTGTTGTCTATGAAGTATTAGGTGCAGTTATAGTTAACGGTCTTTATGATAAGTTGGTAGATTATGGTGTTGAGAATGGTACGCTTGTGCCTCAACCTGAACTCGCTGAAAAGTGGGAGATTTCCTCGGATGGAAAGGTCTTTACATTTTATTTGAGAAAAGGAGTAAAGTTTGCCTCTGGAAATCCAGTAACAGCTGATGATGTTGTTTTCTCTTTTAAAAGACATGCTTTTATCGAAAGTCCCTCTGTGTGGCTTTTGCATGAACTTGGTATAGACAAAACAAATGTGGAGGAAAAGGTCAAAAAAATTGATGATTATACAGTTCAAATATCAAACGACAAGGGATTGGCACCAAACATATTCCTTGGAATACTCACCAACTCCTTTGGTTCTATTGTGGATAAAAAGGTTGCCCTTCAACATGAGAAAAATGGGGATTTTGGTAAGGATTGGTTGACAGATCACTCAGCTGGAGCAGGACCTTATGTACTTGCGAGTTGGGAAAGAAATTCAAGAGTTGTAATGAGGGCAAATCCGAACTATTGGGGTGAAAAGCCCAAGCTGAAA
Organism: Thermotogaceae bacterium; assembly: GCA_011043375.1. Classification (GTDB taxonomy): domain Bacteria; phylum Thermotogota; class Thermotogae; order B21-G9; family HyVt-16; genus HyVt-16. The sequence goes on from DQYP01000064.1 coordinate 6,104, forward strand.
ACTATAATTTTCTTGGATGTTCCAGAAAGCACGAATCAAAGACTGCTCGTTGAAAAAGGTGACGCTGATGTTGCATGGAACTTGGAAGCGCAACATTTCATTGAAATTCAGGGAAATCCAGATATTCAAGCAGTAATGCTTCCAGGGCAGGCGAATGAATATCTCGCGATGAACTGTAGTTGGGGACCATTGAAAGATCCAAAAGTCAGACTTGCCATAAAATATGCGATAGATTATGATGAAATAATAAACGATATCATGCAGGGTTTGGCATTGAAAGTTCAAGGGTTTATACCAAAAGGGTATTTTGGTTATGTTCCAGATAATCCATTTTCTCAAAACATAGAGAAAGCCAAGCAATTACTAACAGAAGCTGGCTATCCTGATGGTTTCGAGGTGGAGCTTCTCACAAATGATTCGGATACTCGAAAGAATGAGGCAGTTAAAGTTCAAGCGGATCTTGCAAAAGTTGGTATAAAAGCTAATATAGTTATAATGAAAGCATCACAAATGTACTCAAAATACAGAAAACAGGGACATCAGATAATAATAGCCGGTTGGGGTATAGATTACGCGGATCCAGATGCATTGGCAAAGCCATTTGCAGATTACAAAGCTCATCAACTTGCATGGAGAAACGTGTGGTATGATGATTATGCTGCTGAGCTAGCTGAGAAAGCAGCATTCGAGCTTGATTCTAAGAAGAGGGCGGAAATTTATAAAGAGCTCACTCATTATTGGTTTGAAAATGGACCGTTTGCGATGTTCTATCAAACCGTTTCATATTGGGCTGTTAGGAAAGAAGTTAAAGGTTGGGAAGACGCGTTCTATGGTTATTCGATGAGAGTTGATTGGACGAAGCTTTACAAATAATAACTAATATAATTCACGATCTTCCAGGAGGTAAAGAAATGGGTTTATTGAACTTCATCATAAAAAGATTGCTTCTAATGATCTTGGTACTGTTTGGGGTTCTGTGTATAGTTTTTGTGATTGCAAATGTGATTCCAGCCGATCCAATTGGAGCATTACTTGGAGGAAACGCGCCACCAGAGGTTGTTGATCAATATAAGCACAAACTCGGACTAGATAAACCCTTGGCACAGAGGTTCGTTGATTATATTGCCGGGGTCCTGAGGTGGGACCTCGGTGTTTCTTTGAGAACAAATAATCCTGTAACGGAAGATATAAGAAAATTTTTCCCTGCTACTCTTGAACTTGCAATAATGGCCACTTTAATATCAGTTTCTCTTGGAATATGGCTTGGAACTGCTTCGGCTGTTAACAGAAACAAGGGGGTAGATCATTTCGCAAGGATATTTTCCATACTTGGGGTTTCTATGCCCGTTTTTTGGACAGGTTTATTGCTGTTGTTGATATTTTATTATAAACTTGGTTGGTTACCTGGCCCAGGTAGGTTGGATATATTCATCTTTCCTCCAAAGACCGTCACGGGATTAATATTGATAGATTCCATAATCGAAGGAAATTGGACCGCTTTCTGGAATGGATTGCAGCATTTGATAATGCCAGCATTTGTTTTGGGTTATGGTGGAACTGCTTCTATCGCAAGAATAACGCGAGCGAGCATGTTAGATTGCTTGAGGCAGGATTACGTTAGAACTGCTAAAGCTAAAGGGTTGAACAAAAGATTAGTTATAAAAAGGCATGCGCTCAGGAATGCTTTAATACCGACTGTTACAATAATAGGATTGACTTTTGGAAGCCTGCTTGAAGGTGCTGTTTTAACGGAAACCGTTTTCTCTTGGCCGGGGCTTGGTAGATATATAACCAACGGTTATCTCGTTCTTGATTATCCTGCGATTATGGGAGGAACGCTTTACATAGCTTTAATTTATTCCATAGCCAATCTCATAGTTGATATACTATATGCTTTCCTTGACCCGAGAATGAGAGTTTAGGATGGGAGAGGTGGTATTGAATGAAGCAAGATACACTTAGCATGAAATGGAAGAATTTCATTGAGAGTAGAAAACCGTTGATAGATGATTGGAAACATACTGCATATTTATGGCGTAAAAGTAAACTCACAATGATTGGTAGCTTTGTTGTTTTGTTTTTTATTATAATTGCGATATTTGCTCCCTATATTGCCCCGTATGATCCAATTGCACAGGATTTAAGCCAAAGACTTCAACCACCATCTTCCAAGCATCTTTTTGGAACAGACCAGTTTGGTAGGGACATATTCAGTAGGGTTATTTATGGTTCACGAATAGCCATTTGGATTATAATTTTGGTTTCTATAATAAGTGGGGGAATTGGAACACTCATAGGTGTGTTTGCTGGATATTTTGGTGGGATAGTTGATGAGGTTCTGATGAGAATCACAGATATGTTCCTGGCTTTTCCAAGTTTAGTCTTGGCAATGGCGTTTGCTGCTGCGATGGGACCAAGTCTGACCAACACAATCATAGCCATTTCCTTGGTTTACTGGACAGTTTATGCAAGGTTAGCAAGAGCCGAGGCTTTGAGGATCAAAAATACGGAGTATATAGAAGCCGAAAGGGCCATGGGAGCGTCGAATTTTAGAATAATTTTTTTACACGTCCTTCCAATGTGTATATCGCCTGTTTTAGTCCAATTAACACTGAGAATGGGAACAATAATACTCACAGCAGCTGGTTTGGGATTCCTTGGTCTTGGTGCTCAGCCACCAACTCCAGAATGGGGAGCTATGGTGAGCGATGGAAGAAATTATTTAGTTGATCAATGGTGGATATCTACTTTTCCAGGTATAGCAATAGCCATTGTAGTTTTGGGTTTCAACCTTTTGGGAGACGGAATCAGAGATATGCTTGATCCAAGGCTTAGGAGGTAAGAAAGGATGGAAAAGCTTCTTTCGGTGAGAAATCTGAGAACAATATTTCATACATATAGAGGTGTGGTAAAAGCTTTGAATGGTGTCAGTTTTGATGTTTACAAAAAAGATTTTTTGGGAGTAGTCGGAGAAACTGGATGTGGTAAATCGGTCACTTCTTTATCCATAATGCGATTGATAGAAGATCCTGGTGAAATAGTTGATGGAAGTGTTGTATTCGAAGGAAGGGATCTTTTGAAACTATCTGAGGAAGAGATGCAAAAAGTTAGGGCAAAAGAGATTTCAATGATATTTCAAGAGCCAAAGATGGCTTTGAATCCTGTCTTGAAGGTTGGATATCAAATAGCAGAAGCTGTTTCAACAGCAGAGGATTTGCCAATAAAATCTAAGGAAGTGCAGGAAAAGGTATATGAAATTTTGAAAGCGGTTGGTTTGCCAGATCCTGAAAGTATGGTCGAGAAATATCCACATGAGTTGTCTGGTGGAATGGCACAGAGAATAATGATAGCCATGGGATTGGTCACAAAACCCAAACTTTTGATAGCAGATGAGCCGACATCAGCTCTTGATGTTACTATTCAAGCTCAGATACTGCATTTGATAAAAGAATTGGTTTCTGAAATGGGAACTTCTGCGATGATAATTACACACAACCTTGGAGTGGTTGCTGAATATTGTGAAAGGGTAGTTATAATGTACGCAGGAAATGTTGCAGAAATTGGGAATGTGAAAACTATTTTCAAAGAACCCTTGCATCCTTATACAAAAGGTTTAATAAAAGCAGTTCCAGTTATAGGTACAAAAGGGAAATTACAAACAATTCGAGGTATTGTTCCTGATCTTGTGAATCCTCCTTCTGGATGTAGATTTCATCCAAGATGTGATCACGCGCTAGATATTTGTTCAAAGGAATTACCACCAATAAAAGAAGTTGAACCTGGTCATTTTGTGGCATGCCATCTGTATGATTGATGGGGAGGTATCGGAATTGGCTGTAAATAACGATGTTCTTGTAAAGATAAATTCGTTGAAGAAATATTTTCCAGTTAGATCGGGCATATTTCTAAGAGCAAAAAAATATGTTAGAGCGGTGGATAATGTGAGTTTTACCATCAAAAAGAATGAAACGCTGGCACTCGTTGGGGAATCTGGCTGTGGTAAAACAACCATAGGTAGGACTATTCTACATTTATTAGAGCCAACTGATGGGGAAGTGATTTTTGACAATAAAAATTTGACAAAGATATCCAAAGACGAACTCAAAGAATTGAGAAAGGGAATGCAGATAGTTTTTCAAAACCCATATACCTCTCTTCATCCAAGGAAATTGGTAAAAGATATAGTTGGCGAACCTTTGAAAATACATACCGATTTTTCGAGTGTTGAGATATTAAGGAGGGTTAAAGAAACCCTTGAGAATGTAGGGCTAAGAGAAGAACATATGTATAGATACCCTCATGAATTTAGTGGTGGACAAAGACAAAGAATAGCAGTTGCAAGGGCGATAATTTTAAGGCCAAAATTCATCGTTTTGGATGAACCAACCTCTGCCCTTGATGTTTCTGTACAAGCGAGGATATTGAATTTATTGAATAAATTAAAAGAAGAGCTCTCTTTGACGTATTTATTCATAACTCATGATCTTGCCGTGGTGGATTACATGGCAGACAGGGTAGCGGTAATGTATCTTGGGAAAGTAGTGGAAATTGGGAAAAAGGATGATATATTTAAGCGACCCGCGCATCCTTACACGAGAGTTCTCGAAGCTGCTATACCTATTCCAGACCCATTTTTCAAAAAGGAAAGGATTCTCCCTAAAGGTGAGGTACCAAACCCAGTTAATCCTCCGAAAGGTTGTAGGTTTCATACAAGATGCGATTACGCTGTTGATAAATGTAAGGAATTAGAACCTCAACTTGAAAAAGTGGATGATGAACACTACGTTGCGTGTCATAGATGGAAGGAAATCTAACATAAGTAAAGAAAGGTGGGCCAAGCCCACCTTTTTACCTTATTGGTTTATCTTTGGTAGCTTCCTCAAGTGCTAAAAGTCTTTCCCATTTTCTATCGACGTAATCTTGTAATCCTTGGATTATTTCGCTTGCCATAGGATGTTTCAATAAATTTCTGAATCTTCCTTGAGATTCTATGAATTCTTTCACAGGTTTAAATTGCCTTGGTTTTCGAGTGATCCTATAAACGCCTCTCTCAACCTCATATAATGGCCAGTACTTTGTTTCCACAGCTAATTTGGCAATATCCAAGGTAGCATTCTCTTTTATCCTCCAAAATCTAACACAGGGAGTGAGCACAGCTATAAAAGCAGGTCCATCAAATTTAAAAGCTTTCTCAAGCTTGTTCATGTAATCCATATAGTCTCCGACGGTTGCAGTAGCTGCGTAAATATTTTCATGAGCGGCCATTATTTCGACTATGTTCTTCTTCAATTGAAGTTTCCCTGGAATCTTTTTACCCACAGGTGCTGTGGTTGTTTGAGAACCTGGAGGTGTTGAGCCTGACCTTTGGTTTCCTGTATTCATGTATCCTTCGTTATCGTAAAGAATATAGACAAAGTTATGGCCTCTTTCTACAGCTCCGGATAGAGATTGTAATCCAATGTCGTATGTTCCACCGTCCCCACCAAACGCTATAAACTTGATTTCTCTCTCTGGTTTTATTTTTCCTCTCTTTAAAAGGGCTTTGTAAGCTGTTTCAACACCGCTGATGGTTGCAGCCGCGTTTTCAAAAGCATTGTGTATAAACGGTATATTCCAAGCGGTATAGGGATAAATGGTTGTTGAAACTTCCAAACAACCCGTTGCATTTGAAACTACCAAATCATAATTAAGAGCTTCTGCGACTAACGTTGCAAGCTTGGGAACTAAAGGAGCTCCACAACCGGGACAAAGTCTATGACCACTTACGAATTTATCTTCCTTATGATTTTTAGCAAGCAACTTTATATTAAATGCCATCATTCACACCTCCTATTCTCTAAGACCAAGATACCTTTGTTCATCGACAACAAGATTTCCCTCTATCGCATCGTCGAATGCTTTTCTTATCATGTCGGGTGTTATGTCTCTACCGCCCAATCCATAAATATATGAGCCAAGCTGAGGTCTAACGGCCACTTCGTACAATGAGGATTTTATTTCAGCGTACAATGGTGCCTCAGCTCCAAAGGACATTGATCTATCGAGTACAACTACACCTTTCTTTCCATTGAGATAATACTGTATTTCTTCTTTTGGAAATGGTCGAAACATAGTTATTTTAAGTAATCCAACTTTTTTACCTTCCTGTCTCATCTTATCTACCACATATTTAATTGTTCCGTTCGTGGATCCAAGTGCCACCATCACATATTCAGCATCATCGGCCTTATAGGATTCAACAAACGAATACTTTCTACCAGAAATTTCTTCATATTCTTTGGCAATTTCTGGGAACACCTTTCTTACATTATCCATAGCCTCTACTTGTTGCCTTTTGTGTTCAAAATAATAGTCATAAAGGTCGAGTGGACCATAAGTTACTGGATTTTTGGTATCCAAAAGTGAATACATCATCTTTTGTTCACCAATGAACTTTTTGATCTCCTCATCTGGAAGAATCTCTACTATCTCCGTTCCATGGGAGATAATGAATCCATCTTGGTTCACCATAACTGGCAATCTAACATTTTCATTTTCAGCCAATTTTAATGCGATGAATATTAGATCATAAACCTCTTGAGAATTCTCCGCAAATAACTGTACCCAACCTGAATCTCTTTCTGCCATTGTATCACTATGATCACAGTGTATGTTTATTGGTCCACTCAGTGCTCTATTAACCACCGGCATCACAATTGGAAGACGTGAAGAAGCAGCAATATAAACTATTTCATGCATTAAAGCCAAACCATTCGCACTTGTTGCTGTCATTGCACGAGCACCCGCCGCGGCAGCACCTACAATGGCACTCATTGCACTGTGTTCACTTTCGACAGGTATCATTTCAGTATCGACAACTCCATCAGCGACATATTGGGCGAATTTTTCAACTATTGGTGTTTGAGGTGTTATAGGATACGCAGCAACAACATCGGGATTTATCTGACGCATCGCATGAGCTGCTGCTTCAGCACCAGTTATGGCTAACTTTTTCTGTTCAGCAATCATTTCTCATCCCTCCTCATTCCTGAAATTCCGTTTCAGGTTTCATCTCAATGGCATTTTTGGGACAAACACTGGCGCAAATTCCACAACCCTTGCAATAATCATAGTCTATTGCTTTCATTATTCCGTCCTCTTGTATTATCGCCATATCTGGACACACTATCCAACACATCATACAATCAATACATTTACTTCTATCATAAATGGGCCTCATTACTCTCCAACCACCGGTGTTGAACTTTTTAGAGCTACCAGGCTCCGTTATCAACCCACCTATTGGAATATCTTTCCATCCTTTGAGTTCAGCCATTACACGTCACCTCCTCATATCCTCTCTTGATAGCTCTTATATTTCCTTCCAAGACATCAGGCGTAAGTTTCTTTTCGAAGGTTTTTTTGAAATTCTCTATGACCGATTCAAGTGGCAAATGTTCCGTTAATTTAGCAAGAGCACCCAACATTACGGTATTGGGAATACCCCTTTTGATTTCCTCGAGGGCAATCTTGGTGGCAGGAACCACACAGATTTTTCCTTTAAAGCCTGTTTTTTGCTTTACGAAATCCTTGCCTTTTGTCGTGTTGACCAGGAGTACACCTGTACTTTCGTCGATACCAATAGCAATATCAGGCAATCCCAACAGTGTTTCATCGATAACTACGACTATGTCAGGTGATTCAACAGAAGAATGAATGGTTATTGGAGAATCCGAGATTCTATCGAATGCTTTCATTGGTGCTCCTGCTCTTTCAGCACCATACTCTGGAAAGGCCTGGGAATACTTCCCAGTATCGAGCGCCACTTCCGCAACAACTTGTGCAGCACTCTTGGCACCTTGACCGCCTCTTCCGTGCCATCTGATTTCAAAGAAATCTTTCTTCGTTTCCACCATCTTTAACCCTCCTTTTTCAATTAAGGCAAATCCTTGAATATATCATCCACGGATTCATAATATTCTAATTTTTCCTCATCTATTTTATCACACTCTAACCATTTATAAATCTCTAAGAATCTGTTTAAATGTATTTTCACTCTGGTTACAGCGTAATCAACGGATGTTCCTGTGGTTATTATGAATGCCCAATCACTTGATTGGGCAAGTAAAAGTTCTCTAAGCGCCTGTTTTAAAGCTCTTCTTTGCAATTTGGATAGTTTTTTTGCTCTCTTCGAAAAATCTAAGAATTTTTCGGTTGCTTCATGAATGTGGGGGTAGATCCAATCATTTTTACCATTCAACCAGACTTCATTGAAACCATTAGCTCCCCAGGTTGAAGGAGCCGGTCTTACCATTTGAACTCTATCGATCTTTTCTAAGAATTCCAAAGGAGTAATGGCAGAAATAATGTCTTGCTTTTTAAGTTCTCTGAAGAAGTATTCTATGAATTGAGGTCCTTCATACCACCAATGTCCAAACAATTCCGCATCGAACGGTGCAACTATTATCGGACTTTCACCATCAAATGCTTTGGATAATCTTATAACTTGTTGGATTTTTTTATTTAGAAAGTCCTGTGCATGGTTCTTCACTGTCTCCATTGCAACATCAGGATCGTAGTACTCTTTTTTATCGAGCTCAACTTTCTTGCCAGTAATTCTGTGATATTTTATCCCTGTGTTTACTCTAACGCCAGAACCATCCATGTAGGGTTTTATGTAATCGTATTCTCGTTCAAATCCGATATCTTTATAAAATTCCCTATAATTATAGTCGCCAGGGTAACCTATTTCAGCACTCCAAACTTGTTCGCTGGATTCAGGATCCCTAGCAAATGCAAAGACACCGCTGGGAGTAATTATAGGTCTATAAACCCCATACCTTGGCGGAGTTTCAGCATACCAAAAACCATGGGAATCTAAGAAAAAGAATTCAAGACCATTTTTCGAAAGATATTCGTCGAGATCATCAAAATATGCACACTCGGCAAGCCAAATACCTTTCGGCTTCTTCCCTATATGTTTTTTAAAAGTCTCGATTCCAATTTTCAATTGCAAATCGATCATTTCAGGATAATTTTTGTAGAAAGGCAAAAAGGCATGGGTAGCAGAGCAGGTTATCAATTCAAGATTTCCTTTGAAATAATAATTTTTAAGGCCTTCAAGTAAATCACAGTCGTAATCCTCGCAATAAACTTTTAGAATCTTATCAAATTTGTTTTTATAATATTTTGCGAGCTTGTAAAGTTGCGGAGACTCATTTTTGGTTCTAGTGACTTCTTTTGTTGCCAATTCAATCAATTTTTCCATATGTCTCACATATTTCTCTTGTAGTGATTTGTTTGAAAGCATTTCCATCAGTGGAGGGGTTATTGACATGGTTAATTTGAAGGGTATATTATCTTTATCGAGTTTCTCAAACACCATTAAAAGCGGTAAATAGGTTTCAGTTATAGCCTCAAATAGCCACCTTTCTTCCAAAAATTCTTCGTATTCAGGATGATGAACATATGGCAGGTGGGCATGGAGGACCAATGAAAAAAAGCCTTTTGGCATAACCTCACAACTCCTCATCGACTTTATCTTTGGATATATCACTCAATAGCTCTCTTCCTATGTAGTTGTCTATCACCTTTGGATTACTTAGGACCTCGTATGGTAATCCTTGAGCGAGTATTTCACCCTTATGTATTACATACAATCTGTCGACTATTTTCTCTATTTCCGAAACGCTGTGGTCTGTTACTATTATCCCGATGTTCTCACTTTTCAACTTCAAAATCATTCTCTGTATATCTTTAACAGTTAATGGATCAATTCCACTGAAAGGTTCATCTAAGAGTATAAATTTGGGATTCAATGTCATCATACGTGCTAATTCAAGGCGTCTTTTTTCCCCTCCGGATAAAAGCGAAGCCCTTTGATCTCTCAATTTAAAGATTCCAAAGTCTTTTAATAACTTTCTTACTCGCTTTATCCTTTCTTCCATTGGTACTTTCAAATTTTCAAAAACTATTTCTAAATTTTCGCCAACAGTTAAACCATTGAACACCGAAGTTTCTTGTGGAAGATATGTTATTCCCATAAGTGCTCTGCGAAACACTGGTACATGTGTTAACTCAACATCATCGATGTGTATTGATCCAAAGTTAGGAATCACTAAGCCAAGTATCATACTGAACAAAGTTGTCTTTCCTGCACCGTTTGGTCCAAGTAACCCCACTATCTCGCCGGATTTGACATATAAACTTGCCTTGTTTACAACTATTCTTTTTCCATATTTCTTAGTTAAGTCAACACATTTCAATAAAGCCAAAAAAGTTTCCCCTCCAGCGATAAAAAAATCAAGGTGCGCCACACACCTATCTTCGATGCTTTATTGTGGGACGCTTGTTGGACAGTTAGCTCCGGCAGAGCTCCCCCACGGCACTCGAAATGACTCGCTTATGGCTGCTCCCTTCCGGGCCTGACCAGGTTCACGAGCTTTCGATGCGTGGGACTCTACCATCGACACCACTTATCCACAGCATTTCCCACAATGAAAGCACCTCCGATAGGACTTCAGCCCCGCATATAGCGGTTTTCGGGTTCAGGGGACCGCTAACCCCCCGCTTAGTGTGGCGCACCGAAACTCTTCTGTATATCTTTAAATTTCAAAGTCAGCTTGAACTCAAACATTTTATCTTCTTGAAGCTCAAACTTAACGTTGGGAACTACACACAGAGATTGAAAAATTTTCTCGGGGCCAACCTCGGAATATGATATTGTATATATTGGAAAAGACCACAGATTCATTTCTCGATCAAGTATAATATCAACCTTTAAATCTTCGATTTCATCGAATATTTCAACTTCATTTGCTTGAATTTCTTTTACTTCACATGGCTCAAATTTTTCGCTGGCGATCTTTATGTATCTACCATTTTTGTCCGATAATAGAGAAAAATTCAGTTCACATCCATACCACAGACTTAACTTCTCCCGTGAAGTATTCAAAATCTTATAGTCGATTTTAATAATATCTCGAGAGACTTCGATTGACTTTGTTATTTTCAAACCTAACCATTTTTCTCCAAACCAAACATGTCCTTCTCGGAACAACGTAATTATTTTATCACCAGATACCTCATATTCAAAGGGTTGGTTTACAAAATCCCCCAATTCTTCGTACTTGACTTTCGAAAAGTTTTCAAGAGAAGTATCATCACCAAAGAAGTGATCTATTAGGGAGAACCTCTCATACCAATCAAAGGCAAGCTCAACACTATCACGTAGCTTGTCGTGATATGGTTCATAATGTCTTGCTATGGTATTCAAGAGATTGAGTTTTTTATCCTTTAAATCAAGTTCGAAGATTCTACCACCGTAATCTGGATCAACATACAAATTCAATTTTTGGTTTGAAAAGAGTATTTCATCAGTTCCATCACAATCGAAATCTAAAATATCTATTTCCTCGCCATTGGATCTATGAAGTTCATTTTCAGCGATCATTATATTTTCATATACAGCTTTTCGCAAATGTGGCAGATAAATTCCGCCGAACAATCCGTGCCAAAAAGCATCATTAGCCTGCGATTTTAAATAGGAATCTAACACTTGTCTATTTTGTTCTCTTATTTCTCTAAATTTTTCTCTAAATTTCGATCTCACATATAATATTTTCTTGTGCATAAGGTTCGCTTCTGGATATTTCAAAAGAAAGTTTCTCCAATTTCCTACATATCTAGTTTCCACTTTTTTCCCTTTTTCTAACATACTCCTGAGCTTGGAAGGTAAACTCCATTCCAACATTTCACTATACGAAGAAGAAGGTATATATACTCTTCCTGAAGGTCTAAATTTTTCAAAGAACTCTGAGAAAGTCAGAGTTTCAAGCCACTCACTTTTGGAGATTAACTCCATAAATTTTTCGAGCCACCCGTTTTTGTAAACATGTTCAAAAGTTCCAGGCCATATTCCAAATTTTTCACCATCATCGAAGAAAGTGAAAAACTTTCTTACATCATGTTTTATGTACTCAATGATTCTTTCGTGTGTATCGAATGGCATCATATATCTCAATTCTCTGTTTATAGGAAATATAGCAATTGTATAACCTTCATATTCACTGATATAGTAACCTTCCAATTTGCTCCTTTCAATCCCAGAAAGCTCAAAATGTGAGTCATCAAGGGGAAGATAACTCATACCTGTCAAATTCAAGGTTTTAACTAATTCTTGTTCCCATACTCTTTCGGCCAACCAAAGCCCTTTTGGAACGGCTCCAAATATTTCCATCACTTTGTTTTTCAACTTTTCAATTTGGATAATCCTATCTTCTTGAGGAAATATAGGAAGTATTGGTTCATAAAAACCACCAGCGAACACTTCTATTCTATTGTCTTTGACCAATTCTGATATTTCTTCTAAATATTTTCGATGTTTTTTTTGTAACCATTCAAGTAACCAGCCACTGAAATGTATATTGATCTTTATCTTTGGATATTTCTTTATAACATCAATGAAAGGTTTATAACAACTCTCAAATGCATGCTCTAAAACGTAATCAAAATTTCCGGCTGGTTGATGATTATGAACACCTAACATCAAGTATTTTTTTTCCATCTATACCCCCAAAATTCATTACTTTTTTTTGATGTTTATATTATAACTGTTCGGATCATACCAATCAAACTTGTAATCAAACTCGACTCCTTTGAATTTATTTCTTATGAATTTTCTTCTCTCTCCATTCATATATCCAGAAAGACTCCTATGAAGATTTAAGATCACCTTTTTTGGTTTTTCTGTGTGATAAAGATTGCTTAAATCATTTACCATACGATTTATCAATCGTTTTGGTGAGATAACAAAGCCCCTTCCATCGCAAATGGGGCATTTGCTGAAAAGAGAGTTTTTGAGTGGCGGTGAAGTTCTCTTTCTAGTCATTTCTAAAAGTCCGAGTTTTGTGAATCCAATAACAGCTGTTTTCCCTTTGTCTTTTCTTAGTTCTTCTTTGAATGTTTCCAAAACCAATTTCTTATCTTGCTCTTTGGACATATCGATGAAATCTATAAGTACTATCCCACTTATGTTTCTCAACCTCAACTGCCGAGAGATTTCTTTGGAAGCTTCCAAATTTGTTTTCAAACTCATCTCACGAAAACCGTTCCCAGATATATTACTTCCCGAATTCACATCTATAATCGTTAAAGCCTCAGTGGAATCTATTACTATGCTTCCGCCACAATCAAGATCTACAACTCTTCTGAGTGCTCTCTCAAGCTTTTGATTGATATTGAACAGTTTTATGGGATCTTCCTCTATTAATTTTACTATGTTTTTCCTTGCCTCAAATTTTTTTAGGATGACTTCAAGTCTGTTTTTGATTTCTACATCGTTTGTTATTATTTCAGTTACCTTTTCATCATATCTTTCTCTTATAACATATTCAAGAACATCAGGTTCTTTATAAAGTTCCTTGGGTTTTCGAGAACGTTTGTACTTTTTTTCGATTTCTTTCCACAATGTTTTTAGGTCTTCCAACTCTGAAGCCAAGATTTCAACCTCTATACCTTGAGATACCGTTCTGACGATAACTCCCTCGTTTTTGGATATTAGTGGATCCACGATATTATGGAGACGTTTCCTTTCGTCAAGATCCAATATTTTCTTTGAAACCCCAATCGTTCCATGGGCAAAAGGCATATATACTAAGTATCTACCAGGTATCCCAATATTCATGGTAAGCTGAGCACCTTTTGAACCTATAGGATCTTTTTTCACCTGGACTAAAACTTTTTGGCCTACTTGTAAGTCTTTGGAACTTTTTTTATTTGGTAAAACAATATCTTTACTTCTCAAAAAGCCGTTTTTTCCCTTTCCTATATTTACGAACACTGCTTCAAGATTAGGTACAATGTTCTCGATTCTCCCAAGGTAAATATTTCCTGTTAGTCTTTCCATATGTTCGAAATGTATTTCAACAAGTTTACCATTTTCAAGGATTGCCACTACCAATTCTCCATCCATATTTCCGAATAACATTTGTTTCTTTTTTATCAAATCAATAGGAACCACCCTTCCTTTTAGTTTGATTCTGTTAACTAAAAGTATTGAAATCTATCAAAAACCTCATTATTCCTTAAATAGGGGACACCCCCCTAACACTTTGATTCTATTAACTAAGAGTATTGATATAAGAAACTTATTGCTTGTTAAAATAAGATTCCTCGTCACTATCGTTCCTCGGAATGACAAAAACAAGGGAAATATCCTCGGAATGATAAAAACAAAAAAAGTCATCGGAACGGTAAAAACAGAAAAGATGCCATTGGAATGACAAAAACAAAAAATGTCATCCCGAACTCTTTCCCTTTGTCATCCTGAGCGTAAGCGAAGGATCTTTCGTTGCTAACGCTCCATCGGAATGACAACAAGAAAAGTACATCCCCGAA
>DQYP01000177.1 GCA_011043375.1 Thermotogaceae bacterium
CTTGTTTTTGTCATTCCGAGGAACGATAGTGACGAGGAATCTTATCCTAACAAGCAATAGTTTTTTATATCATTACTCTTAGTTAATAGAATCACATTTTGTATTGGAGGTGCTAAGTTGAACAGAGAAAACAACGTTGAAGATTTGTATAATAATGAAGAATCTTCAACGGAAAAGAATATTTCCACCGAAAACAGGAAAAACAGGAAAGATGAGATAAGGAAAATGGAACTCGATATAAAAAAATTGCAAGAGATGAAGATAAAAGAATTATATAAGCTCGCTAAAAAACTTGGAATATCGAATTATACTTCACTCAGGAAAAAAGATCTGATTTTTAATATTTTGGATGCTCAGGCGAGAGAATATGGCTATTTTTTCGAAGAAGGGGTTCTCGATATTCATCCGGATGGATATGGTTTTTTGAGAAATAACAATCTTCTTCCAAGTAATAATGATATCTATGTTTCGCAATCTCAAATTAAAAAATTCAATTTGAATACGGGAGACATAATATCAGGCCAGGTTAGACCGCCCAAAGAAGGCGAAAAATATTATGCTCTTTTGCGGATCGAAGCCATAAATTACAAACCCCCAACTTATGCATCCGAAAGGATCAACTTTGAAAATCTCACCCCGGTATATCCCAACATCCAATATATACTTGAAACGGATCCAAATATTCTTAGCACCAGGTTGATTGATTTGTTCACACCAATAGGAAAAGGACAAAGGGGTTTAATAGTTGCTCCACCAAAGACAGGTAAAACGACCCTTCTAAAAGAAATAGCCAACGGTATAGCCAAAAATTATCCGGATACTCAAAGAATAATTCTGCTAATCGATGAGAGACCTGAAGAAGTTACTGACATGAAAAGATCTGTTGATGCTCAGATTATCGCTGCTCCATTCGATATGCCTCCAGAAAAACAAATAAAAGTTGCGGAATTGACACTTGAAATGGCAAAGAGATTGGTCGAATTCGGATACGATGTGGTCATCCTTTTGGATAGTCTTACAAGGCTCGCAAGGGTTTATAATGTCTATGTCCCACCAAGTGGTAAATTGTTATCCGGTGGCGTCGATCCTTCAGCTTTGTTCAAACCGAAACACTTTTTTGGGGCAGCAAGAAATATCGAGGAAGGGGGCAGTTTAACTATAATAGCTACCGCCTTGATAGAAACTGGAAGCAAAATGGATGAGGTGATCTTCGAAGAATTCAAAGGTACAGGAAACATGGAACTCGTTCTCTCAAGACAACTCGCGAACAGAAGAATCTTTCCCGCTATAAATTTGAACCTTTCAGGTACTCGAAAAGAAGAATTGTTACTTGACGAAAATACGTTGAAGAAAGTGTGGATTCTCAGAAGAATGCTTTCAACTCTTGACGAAGAAGAAGGATTGAACTTGATGCTCAGGAAACTCAGAGAAACAAAAAGTAATGAAGAATTCCTTGCTTTAATAGACATGGAAAAAGCTAAATAACCTTTTGACAAAACATTAATGAAGATCATTTTCTTCAAAGAAGGTGATATTTTGCCTGCCAATCTCCCGCCGGAATACAAGAGAACCGAAGAGAAATTGAAAGAAGCAAAAACTCTCGAAGAGAAAATAGAAATAATTGAGAAACTGATCTCACTTCTTCCACGACATAAAGGAACCGACAAGTTGTTTGCAGATTTGAAGAGGAGACTTTCAAAGCTTAGAAACATGGCAGAACAAGAGAGAAAGAAAAAAACCAAAGGATACGATCCATATCTCATTGAAAAGGCAGGAGCAGGGCAAGTAATGCTAATCGGACCTCCAAATTCCGGTAAATCTTCTTTACTTGCCACCTTGACTAATGCAAATCCTCATATAGCGGATTTTCCATTTTCAACCGTTAATCCCTGTCCTGGTATGATGAATTTTGAGGATATTCAAATTCAGCTAATAGATTTACCCCCGATAATCGAGTCTCATGTGGATCCACTGATGGTGAATGCTATAAAACGAAGTGATGGGGCATTAATAGTTGTTGATTCATCGAGTGATGAATTACTTGACCAAATGGATACAATTATAAGAAAACTTGAAGAAAGAAAAACGATACTTTCTTGGGAAAAACCTGAAGAACTGGAGATAGGATGGGAGTGGGTGAGAAGCTTTGTTGTGGCCAACAAGATGGATATTGAAAATACAAATGAACGTCTTGAGATATTAGAAGAATTTTATTCTGCGAAATTCCCTATATTACCATTTTCGGCTTTAAAAAAGTCAGGTATTGAAAAACTGAAACAAAAGATCTTTGAAATGCTGAGTGTAGTGCGCGTTTATAGCAAACCACCTGGTAAACCCCCTGATTTTGATAAGCCTTTCATACTTAAAAAGGGAAGTACAGTAAGGGAACTCGCAGCGGAAATCCATAAAGATTTCAGTGAGAAGTTGAGAGGTGCTAAACTATGGAATATCGAGACTAAAACATTTATAATGGTTGATAGGGAATATGAGCTTCAGGATAAGGATGTGATAGAACTTGTAATTTAAAGTCCTTTCCACACCCAAAAGTGCCTTTGAAAAATAAAAAAATTTGGTTGACGTTTAAATGCGTCAGGGTTTTGTTATATCAAATCAATTGAATGCATTAATAATGCACCTATCCTCTCTGTTTGAAGGAGGTATGTCTTTTGAAAGGAAGGAAGTATGTTAAATCTCTTCTAATAGAAAAGAAAAAATTATTACTCGATGGGGCTCATGGTACTTATTTCATGTCCATGGGATTTGTTGAGGAAGTACCGGATGTGTTGAATTTGGAAGCACCAGATATCGTAATCAAGCATCACAAGGAATATCTGGAGGCAGGTGCGGACATTCATCTTACAAACACCTTCAATTCTACTAGAGAAAAACTTAAAAAATATGGTCTTGAGAATTTGTTTGAGAGACTTAATATTGAAGCTGTCAGGCTCGCCAAAAAAGCTATAGGTGAAAATGCTTTGATCTTTGGAGATATAGGGCCCACTGGTTCCCTATTGAAACCACTCGGCGATTTATCTTTTCATAAAGCCTTTGAAAGTTTTAGAGAGCAGGCAGAGATCTTGATTAATAGTGGTGTCGATGGAATAATACTTGAAACCTTTTCTGACATATTGGAACTAAAAGCTGCTTATCTTGCTGTTAGGGAGATATCAACTGATATTTTTCTAATCGCTCACTTAACTTTCGAGGAAAATGGTAAAACTCTTACTGGAACGAGTCCAGAGGCTTTCGCAGCTTTATTCAATGATCTTGATGTGGATGCGATAGGCATAAATTGTTCGGTTGGTCCTCATGAAATGCTTCCAATATTTCAACAGCTTAGCAAATATTCCAAAAAGGATCTTAGTGTGGAACCGAATGCAGGGATTCCGATTCTTGAAGATGGTGTTACACGTTTTCCGATCGGTCCAGAAGAATTTTCAAAAACCATGATGAGCTTTATTGCATCGGGAGCAACTCTTATCGGAGGGTGCTGTGGTACCACACCAAAACACATAAGATTATTAAGAGATTTGATGGATAATGTGGAGCCCACAAAGTCGATTGTAGAGGATGTGGAACTTATAACAAGTAGAACAAAGGTTGTAAACACCTCTGGCAAATTTGTGATCGTTGGAGAGAAGTTAAATTATTCAGGAAGCAAAAAGACGCGAAAATTGATGGAAGAAAAAAATATAGAAGAATTGATAAAAATAGGTATAGAACAGAAAAATTCTGGAGCCGATCTCATAGATGTGAATTTTGGACTTCAGAGAGATCTTGAATTTTCCAAAGAACTGATCATTCAGCTTGAAAATAGATGTGGTGTTCCTATCTCTTTCGATGTTCAAGATCTCGAATTTTTAGAAGAATTATTGAAAACATATCCTGGTAGGCCATTGATAAATTCATCACGAGCATTGAAAAGTGAAATTAAAATGGTAGGAGAGCTCTTGAAAAAATACGGTGGAATGTTAATATTGTTAGCCGCAGAAGACAGTTTTGAGGAAGATCTCGAGTACAGGTTGAATTCTGTTAAAAAAGGGTTAAATCTTTTAAATGAAATAGGAATATCAAAATCCAGGATTTTTGTGGATCCCCTGGTGTTTTCAATGGGAGCTGGACATGATCCTTTGGTAACTCTTGGTCTAATAGAAAGATTCACTAAAATGAAATTGAAAACCATTGTGGGCCTCTCGAATTTGTCGTATGGCATGCCTATAAGGGACGATATAAATGCTGTTTTTTTGAGTCTTGCATTAGAGAGAGGTCTAACAGCTGCGATAATGAATCCAAAAAATGAAAGGATCAGTAACAGTATCAAAGCATATAATTTGATATTTGGTAAGGATGAGATAAATTCCTCTGAAGAGAGTTTCGGTGATAAACTAATAGATTCTATCTTAAATGGTGAAGGTGATGAACTTAAAAAACTCATAGATGAGAAACTTAGTGAGAAGAGTTTTGGTGAAGTAGTTGAAGAATTAATTAGACCTGTGATGAAAAACATAGGAGATCTTTATGAAACAAATAAAATATATCTTCCCCAGTTATTGACGGCTGCTAAGGTGGTCAAAGAGATAATGGAATTCTTTGAGCAGAAGATTCATAACAAAGACGGTGAATTTCCGAAAGCTGCTAAAGTAATCCTTGCAACAGTGAAGGGTGATATTCACGATATAGGAAAGAATTTAGTTGCCGCGTTGATGAAAAGCAGTGGAGTGGAAGTAATAGATCTTGGGAAAGACGTTCCGGCAGAGAGAATATTGGCTGTTTCAAAGAGAGAAAAGCCATTGTTGATAGGATTATCTGCTATGATGACCACAACAGCTCCAAGAGTTAAAGAAGTGATTGAAATGCTGAGAAAAGAAGGATTGAATACTCCAATTGTTACCGGGGGTGCCTCGATGAATGAAAAACTCGCGAGAGATTTCGGAGCTGATTATTATGCTCGAACTGCTATAGATGGTCTGAAAATTTTAAGGAGTCTGATGAATGATGGGAATGAACCACAAAGAGATTTTGGAAGAATTGAGAAAAAAGAAAATCGATGAAGGGCTTTATTTACCACACTATGAACGATACTCAATAGCTAACCTGATGAGTTCGGTACTCAGGCACTTTGGATTGTCTCCGCTATTGGAGCCTTATCCTCTTTCTGAGATAATTGAATTGAATACTAAAGATAAGATTGTTTTGTTCATATTGGATGCCTTGGGTTACAATCTCTATAAAAGGATATTCAATCATCTCAAGGCTAAGTTCAAAATTTTGGGGAATATAGAGTTTTTTCCCATGTCTTCTGTTTTTCCTACTACGACTGCCTCCGCTTTAACAACGTTGAATACTGGATTGACACCTTTACAACACGGGATGGTTGGATATATACTTTTCTTGAAAGAATTTGGTCTTTTGGCAAACATGATAGAGTTGACACCGGTTGGAATGGAAAGAGACCTCTTGATTAAATTGGGATTAAATCCGATGAAATTTATGAACAATCCAACTATCCACGAACTATTGAAGGAAGGTAATGTGGGATCCTTCACAGTTACCGCATCAGTGTTCAAAAACACGGGATTCAACAGAATGCACACGAATGGTTCCAATGTGAAAACTTATCAGAGCTTCAGTGATTTATTTTCCATGATTCGAAGAATACTCAAAAACAATAAGGATGAAAAGCTTTTGTTAATAGCATATTGGGGGTTAGCCGATACTTTGGGACATAGAAAAGGGCCTTTATCTGATGAATATGAATCCGAAGTATTCTGGATATTGAGAATGTTCGAAGAAGAAGTCTTAAATAAAATTCCTCCTTCTATTTTCAAAAAAACTCTGTTTTTGATAACGGGTGATCATGGTCAAAAACCAACAAGATGGGAAGATGAGATCTGGTTGATTTCAAGTGACGAATTTTGTTCGAAACTCAGTATTCCACCAACTGGTGAACAGAGAATGATGTATTTGTTCACTAAAAACAAGGGTATATTCAAAGAGTTCTTTGAGGAGAAGTACAAAGAGCGTGCCATTCTAATCGATTCATCATATGCATTGGAAATAGGATTATTTGGATTTGGTGAGATACATTCTAATTTAATCGACAGAATAGGTGATTTTGTGTTGTTGGCAAAAGGGGCTTATTCTTTCAATTACAAATATACAGGGCAAGAAAGAAGCTTGAAAGGTAAACATGGTTCATTGAGTGAGGACGAGCTTTTTGTGCCTCTGATTCCTATTGGATAAGAAGGTGTTTCAAATGACCGTTGAAGCCTTTCTTGATGTTATGAGAGATGGAATAACCATGTTTTTGGTAGTTGTTTCACCTGTTTTATTGGCAAGTTTAGTGGTAGGACTGATGATTAGCATATTCCAGACTGTGACCCAAATAAATGAACAAACGATAACCTTTGTTTCTAAGATATTTGTGGTATTTATTACATTGCTTTTCCTGGGGGGATGGATGCTTCAAAAGTTGGTGGATTATTTTTATTCTATCTTATCTTCATATTTTAATATGATATGAAGATAAGTAAAAACCGAGGATGGTTCTTATGCCACCAGAGATTTCTAATTTTTTGGAAACTAAGTTCTTAGTTTGGTTGTTAACGATATCGAGAATATCGGGTTTGTTCATACTTATGCCATTCTTTGGTGGTAATTTCATTCCAAATAACTTAAAGGTAATATTGATCGTAATAATCTCGTGGTTGGTATTACCTACGATTTCCAATACGATGCCTTTAGATACGGGGGTATTGCTGATAGTTTTACTGAGTATTATAAACTTTGTTATAGGTTTTTTGATCGGTGCCGTTGTTTTCGTGTTTTTTTCAGGAGTACAGTTTATGGGAGAAGTATTCGGGCTCCAACTTGGATTTGCAGTTGCTACGCTGTTTGATCCTCAGACTTTCGAGGAAACGAATATAATAGGTCAACTGATTTATGTGCTTGCAATGTATGTGTTTGTAACTGTGAAAGGGCCACACTTGATACTGAACTCCATAATAGGTAGCTTTCAAACTATACCGGTAGATCTCCTGAAAATGAATAATTTGGTTTTCTATGATGTAGTCAAACTCGGTAGTGAAGTGTTTCGAATCGGTATGGAAATTGGAATACCGTTGATAGCCTTCATGGTGGTCGTAACGTTTATAATAGGTATATTATCACGATTGATGCCTCAAATGAATTTATTCATGGTAGGGTTGCCCTTGAAGGTATTGGTTGGAATTTTGATGTTGCTCGGACTGCTACCGATTATAGCTGAAATCGTTTCGAAGCTTTCACCTAAGGTGGTCGAGGAGGTTGAAAGAATATTAACGAGTTTAAGATAAGAATTGAGCTTGATATATTTCAAGACCCGGATAGGACGGAACGAGCAACTCCAAGGAGAAGGCAAAAAGCAAGAGAAGAAGGAAGAGTAGCGCAATCAAGAGACCTAAGTATGGCATTGACTTTTCTAACTATGGTTGGTGCCTTAAATTTTACTTTCAAAGGTATCTATAATCTTGCTTTAGAAAATATCAATTTCTTTTTCTCTTTTCCAGAATTGAATGAGGCTACATTTTTACTATATATGAAAGGGGCCATAATCAGGGTTTTATACACAATTGGGTTGGTGTTTGTGATAGGTGTTGTGGTTTCTTTGCTCAGTGTGTTTTTACAAACAAGATTTTTAATAGCACCTAAGGCTTTAAAAATAGATTTTTCGAGGTTGAATCCTGTTGAAGGATTACGAAGGATGTTTTCGCTCAGGTCAGTGATGGAGTTTCTAAAGAATATTCTGAAGATAGCATTTATAGGTGTGATAGCTTTCAGCTTTCTGAGATCTGAATGGGACAATTTCTTTCTGATGCCGTTTTTATCTCTCGAGGAATCTACCAAGAGAATGTTGTATGATATATTCCAGATAGCTCTAAGATGTGGGGTAGCACTTTTAGCAATAGGGGTTTTTGATTACTTTTATCAAAGATGGGAGTTTGAAAGAAGTATAAAGATGACCAAACAAGAAGTGAAAGAGGAGTACAAAGAAGTAGAAGGTAATCCGGAAATAAAAAGAAGGCAAAGACAAATCATGACAGAGATCATGAGACGAAGAATGCTCCAAGAGGTTCCTGAAGCAACCGTGGTTATAACGAACCCCGAGCATATAGCTGTTGCTTTGAAATACGATATAGATGAGATGGAAGCGCCCGTGGTTGTTGCCAAAGGTGCTGGGGAAATAGCACAAAAGATAAAACAAATAGCGCGTGAAAATGATGTTCCGATAATAGAAAATCCACCTCTTGCTAGAGCGATTTATAAGATGAGTGAAATAGGTGATGAAATACCCATGGAATTGTACAGAGCAGTTGCCGAAGTTATAGCGCAAGTTTACCGAATGAAAAGGGTTGAGGTGTGAGTATGTACGGTAAATACATGGATGTTGCCGTTTCATTATTGATCGTTGCTATAGTTATGTTGATGATACTTCCAATACCAACACCAGTGCTGGATTTTTTGCAGCTGTTGAATATAAGTATATCGATAATAATAATCTTGTCCACTATGTATGTGAGAAATGCACTTGAACTTTCTTCTTTTCCAACAATTTTGTTGGTAATGACATTATTCAGGTTAGCGTTGAATGTAACTTCAACGAGATTGATACTCTTACAAGGCCGAAATTTCAGTGGTAAAGTTATACTCACATTTGGTGATTTTGTCGTGAAGGGAGATTACATAGTTGGACTGATAATATTCCTCATATTGGTTATAATCCAATTCATAGTCATAACCAGAGGTGCTGAAAGGATTGCAGAGGTAGCAGCAAGATTTACTTTGGATGCAATGCCGGGCAAACAAATGAGTGTGGACGCTGATTACAATGCAGGATTGATAACCGAAGAAGAAGCACAGAGAAGACGTGCTGAGATAAGAAGGGAAGCAGATTTTTATGGTGCCATGGATGGTGCGAGTAAATTCGTGAGAGGAGATGCAATAGCAAGTATAATAATCGTGTTTGTGAATATAATAGGTGGGTTGATCATAGGAAGTATAAGGCATGGAATGAATATACAAGAAGCAGCGCAAACGTACACACTCCTCACAGTTGGAGATGGACTGGTTACTCAGATTCCTGCTTTACTTGTCTCCACTGCAACTGGTATCGTTGTCTCAAGAGCGGCTTCTGAAACAGATCTTGGAACATCAATGATAAGAGAGCTTGGAAGAGAAACGAAGGTTCTGATGCTGACTGGTGCTGTACTCGTTTTCCTATCTTTATTCACTCCTTTACCGACTTTTCTCACTTTAATAATAGGGCTTTTTCTGATGATCGTCTCTTACATGAGTTCCAGGGCTGTTCCAAAACCAGCACCGGAAGGGCCTGAAATTCCTGGAATTGGCCCTGCTCCTGAAAAAGGGGCAGAAGCTCCTCAGCCTTCGGGTGCTCCTCCCATGACGACTCCTGAGGAAGTATCAGAAATAATACAGTCGGATACTTTGGAAGTTGAAATTGGTTATGGATTGATACCCCTTGCTGACCCATCACAAGGTGGGGATCTCTTGGAAAGGATAACAATGGTTAGAAAACAAATAGCATATGAATATGGTTTGGTACTTTCTCCCATAAGGGTTAGAGACAGTATCTTACTGAAACCGAATGAGTACGTGATAAAATTGAAAGGTGCAGAAATAGCAAGATATGAACTCATTCCCAATAGACTGTTGGCTATGAATCCAGGAGCAGCTCAAAAGGAACTCCCAGGTATAAAAACAAAGGAACCGGCTTTCGGCTTAGATGCTATTTGGATAGATGAAGGATTAAAAGACGAGGCATTGAAAAATGGGTACACCGTTGTTGACCCTCCAACTGTTTTTGCGACTCATTTGTCTGAAATAATCGTCAGAAATGCTCATGAAATTCTTGGAAGAAGAGAGATGGAATTATTAATCGATGGACTAAAAGAAAAATTTCCACGACTCGTTGAAGACTTGATACCAAATATCCTAAAAATGCACGAAGTTAGAAGAGTGTTACAAAATCTCCTTAAAGAAAGAGTATCTATCAGAAACTTACCCTTGATTTTTGAAACGCTCATAGAATATGCGGAGAAATCTTCCGATATAGATTACTTAACGGAGCAGGTTAGAAGAGCTTTGAAACGACAAATAACTTCGATGGTAAAATCTGAAGATGGAGTCGTTCATGCCGTTGGAATTGATCCGACTTTGGAGAAAGACTTGATAAATTCTGTCAAAGGAGAAGGAGAGGAAAGATATATTTCCATAAATCCCAGTATTTTAAGACAATTAGTTGAAAAGATTTCAGGAGCCCTTGAAGAACAGATGCGGAAAGGTTATATTCCAGTTGTAATATGCTCTGGTTCTTTGAGATTGTATCTCAGAAGATTGCTTGAGAGATATATTCCTTTGATAAACGTTGTTGCATACGAAGAGATAAGTGAAGGCGTTCAATTGAAAGTAGATTCACTCATCAATCTATGATAATGTTAGCGGGATGATAAAGTGAAGATAAAGAAATATCTTGTTAAGGACATAAAAGAAGCTTTGATTCAAATTAAACAAGAGTTAGGAGAGAATGCGGTTATTCTTCAAACACGAAGAATCCGCAAAGGAGGATTTCTTGGCATATTTGGTGGAGAAATTTTCACTGAAGTGACAGCAGTTGCTGAAGAAAACACCTCCTCAGTGGATTCAAAGAAAAAGGATTTTGATAATCAAGAAGATACCATCTATAACTTACGCGAAATACTGTCTCGAAACATAAGAAAGAATTTAAATAATGTTAAAAATTATGAGAAAGGCAACTTCAACGGGGTGAAACCAGAAAATCATGATGAAATTGACAATAGGAATGTTTCAAATGGAAATCCAATTGCTTCAACAAATATAATTAAGGATATAGAGGAGATAAAACGAATGTTCGTACAATTGAATGCCAAGATAGAAATGTTCAATGGAGATCTAAGTGAGTTTCCAGCAGAACTCAAGAAACTGTTCAATAGAATGGTAGATCAGTCAATAAGCAAGGACCTATCGTTGAAAATGTTGTATGAACTGAAAGATGAAGAATCATTTGAGATCAACAGACTCTCCGATCTAATATCGCGGTATTTTGAAAAATTAATCAAAGTAGAAGTGCCAGACATTGGAAATGGAATCTCTATGTTCTTGGGACCTACGGGAGTTGGAAAAACGACCACTTTAGCCAAGTTAGCAGCCAACCTCAAGCTGAAACAGAAGAAAAAAGTGGCTATTTTGACTATAGATACTTATAGAATAGCAGCAGTGAGTCAATTAAAAACTTACTCCGAGATAATGAACATACCGTTTTTTGTGGCTTACACTCCACAGGAGGCAAGAAATATAATTTCAACTATCGAAAATTTCGATTCTATACTGATAGACACAGCTGGAAGAAGCCAAAGAGACGAAATACATTTAGATGAATTGAAAAAATATGTGGAAGTAGTAAAGTCAGATTATAGATTTCTGCTTCTCAACATAGCAATAAATACAAAGGATCTGATAGACACTATTGAGAGATTCTCACTCTGCGAACCCACACATCTCATATTCACAAAATTGGATGAAACAAATAATTTTGGTAATATACTAAATGTGGGAGATAATTTCAATTTACCGATAGCATTTATCACCACGGGCCAAGATGTTCCAGATGATATTGAAATAGCTGATTCCAAGCGTTTGAGTGAGCTGATTACAAAAGAGGTGTTTAAGAATGTTTGATCAGGCTCAGGCTTTGAGAAATAATACGTTAACCAATGACGTAAGGATAATAATGGTCACGAGTGGTAAAGGTGGAGTTGGTAAATCCATAATAGCTGCTAATATAGCTGTTTTACTCGCTAAAACTGGAAAAAGTGTTCTTTTGTTCGATGCCGATGTCGGTTTTGCAAACAGTGACATACTTCTTGGGGTTACTCCTAAAAACACTCTAAAAGATTTTTTTTTGAATAAAAAGGATTTGAGGGATATAGTTTATCCAACTAAATATGGTGTATGGTTGTTGAGCAGTGGCGCTGATGTGCAGGATATTGTTGTTTTTAAGAGTGAATCAAAAAATAGATTGTTTGGTGATTTTTTGAGGTTTGCACAATCAATGGATTACATAATCATAGATACAGGAACAAGTATGAGCTATTTCGATGAACTAAGAGGATTGTATGAAGTTATAGATAGCTTGATCCTTGTGACTACTGGTGAACCAACGGCTTTGATGAACACTTACACTATAGCCAAGCTCATGGCTATGCGTGGTATAACTCCAGAAGTTCATGTGGTAGTGAATATGGCTAAAAACATAAGGAGTGCGAGAAGAATCTTGGAAAGATTCGTGATGGTTTTAGAAAGATTTGCCGGTATTGACGTAACTGAGCAACATATAATGATCTTCGATAATAGCGTTAAAAACAGCGTGGTCAACCAAATTCCCTTAGTAGAGCATTCGGCAAGATCTCAACCTTCCTTGTGTATTAGGAGAATAACGAATATGATCCTGAAATCAGAAGAGCTTGGTGTTGGAAAGTTTGGATTCGTTGAGAAGATAAAATCTATATTTGGTATAGGAGGATGAAACTTGGTTTATGTTGAACTTCTCGAGCCAGAGAAAGTGATCAAACCTGGTCAATTGGTCATCATAGAAACATCGGATCCGAATTATTCAGGAGTCTATAAAAGCCTTGTTCATGATTTTTATCCGAACAGAAAACTTTTGAAGATAGCCATGCCGAGTTTCAAAGGTAGATTGGTTCCTATCGCACCTGGAACGATTGTGTATGTTAAGATAATGGATGGAAAGTCCCTCTATGCATTCAACAGTAGGGTTGTGGAATATGGAAAAGATGAGGAAGGATTCAACATTACTTATATAAATGTTCCAAGCAAGATTCGAAGAATTCAAAGAAGAAGATTTGTGAGAGTCAATACGGTTTTGAAAGGAAGATTGAAATTTTCAGATAAAGATGAATATGTTTATTTCATAACCAAAGATGTGAGTGCAGGTGGAGCGCTTATAATAACGAGGATTCCACTTCCAATGGGAACGATTGTGAACATCGATCTATTTTTTACACCAAAGCTTGTACTCAGGAACCAAAGGGCCAAAATAGTGAGAGATGCCGGGAAAACTGAAGAAGGATATCATTTGTATGGCTTGGAATTCTTGGATTTATCGGATTCGTTACAATCAAAGATAATCAGGTTTTGTTTTGATGTTGAGAGAAAAGAAAGATTACAGAAAATGTTAGAGGAGGAATCTTGAATGTCTTTGTTTGAAAGTTTGAATGAATCACACATTGATCTGTTTAAAGAAATAGGTAATATTGGTGCTGGTAACGCGGCAACTTCGCTTTCAATGATGATGGGAACGAAAGTGGATATATCTGTTCCAAATGCTTCGGTAATACCAATTTCGAAGATTTCGCAGATATTCGAGAACCCCGAGGAAATCGTTACTGGGGTAAGGATGAAACTGGCCGGTGAAATCTCCGGCTTTATACTTTTTATAGTCGATTCGAAGGGTACGAAAAAAATCTTGAAAAAATTGGTTGGGTATTCAACTGATGATCTTTTGAATATAGATGAGATGTCGAGATCTGCGCTTTTGGAAATTGGAAACATAGTATGTGGTTCTTACCTAATTGCTTTGTCGAACTTCTCTGGTTTGAATACCAATGCCCATGTGCCTGAATTGACCGTAGATATGGTAACCGCTGTGCTAGCTGAGACTTGTTTGAATCTTATGGACTATGAAGATTACACAATGATAGTGGAAACTAACATTATAATTGAGGATGAAAATATCAGGGCTTTCCTCATGTTTTTACCTGAGAGTCAAGGACTGAAAAAAATCCTCCAAAAAATGGGTATGGAAGTGTGAAGTATGGATGGAAAGATAATAATAGGGATAGGTGAATACAAAGCAGCTAAGAACCCTGCAATTTTGGTTACCCTTGGTTTGGGATCCTGTGTGGGCGTGTGTATAAGGGACCCATCTAAAAGAATTGGAGGAATGATACACGTTATGTTACCAAGCAGCGGCGGAAACAGGAATGTGAGGAATCCTGGAAAATACGCTGATACGGGTATTCCATTGCTCTTAGAAGAGATTAAAAAACTTGGTGGAAATTTGAACAATTTGGAAGCGAAAATTGCCGGTGGTGCATCTATGTTTAAGGGAAGCAACAATGCAATAAACATAGGTGAAAAAAACGTTGAAACGGTGAAAAAAATATTGAGAGAGCACAGAATCAAATTACTCGCTGAAGATACAGGAGGGAACAGAGCGAGAAGTATAGAGTATAATATTTCTACGGGTGTTTTGTTGGTTAGGATCGTTGGGGGAGGGGAAAAACTAGAAATCAAGGAGATATAAGATGGGGATCGAAAGATACAGAGTTTTTTCAAGATTCAAGGATCTCAATTCAAAAGAGAAGATTATTGAAGTTATGTTACCCAAAATAAAATGGCTTGCTACATCAATATCGAGAGATTTACCCAAGAGTGTTGAAGTTGATGATTTAGTTCAGGAAGGAGTAATAGGACTTTTGAGTGCCCTGGAGAACTACGATCCCACAAAGGGGGCATCTTTTACAACGTATGCTATGAAAAGAATAAGAGGTGCGATGTACGACTATTTACGTAAAATAGATTGGATGCCCAGAGGGGTTAGAAAGAAGTTGAAGGAAGTTGAAGAAGCAATATTGGTTTTGGAGGGTAAACTTCAGGGGATCCCAGACGATAAAGAAATTGCAAACTATTTGGATATGAGTGAAAAAGAAGTAAAAAATATAAAAAAAGAAATGTCCAGGAGACAGATCTTTTCACTTGATTCTTATCTATTCGATGATAATGAGGACTCATTGATCGAGCATATTGAATCAACTGAACCTAATCCAGAACAGAAATACGAGAGAGAGGAAATAATAGAAGCCTTGAAAAATTCGATATCCAAACTCTCTGAGCGGGAACAGCTTGTGATATCTTTATATTATAATGAAGAGTTGAACTTCAAAGAAATAGGTAAGGTCTTAAATGTGAGTGAATCGAGAATATCGCAAATACACTCCGCGGCCTTGATTAAAATAAAAAAGTACATGAGAGAGTTTCTTGGGAGTGATTAAAATGAGACCCGTTGATATTCAGATCTCCTTGATCAGAGGACCAGAAGCTGTACAACTAATAGGCCAGAGTTATGAGGCAATGTCTGTGAATCAGCAGATAAATGCACACGAGTTTGTTTTGGAAACACAACATGAAGCCAATCAGGTTAGAAGTAAAGACAATGTGAGTACGGCAAACATGAAGAATTCGACAGAGAAAGAAGGAAGATCATTTCAGATGGTTGTTCGTACGAAAAAGAAGAAGAGCAGAACTGATATTTCAAACGATGATTACAGAGGAAAATTCATAGATGTTAGGTTGTAAACTGCGAAGAACGGCTTTCCGGAGTTCCAATAATTCATTGGTGAAATTCATCGAGAGTTCTTTCCAAAAGTTGTTAGTCTTGATCTTCTGTAAACTGAAAATTTCAAGGTGAAAAATGCGATTGATATTACAACTACTGTGAGGGAAAAGCAGTGAGAGAATACTCTTTCATTCATTCAAAACCCAATGAGGAAATGCTTATAGAGAGATTAAATGAATATATTCGTTTGAAACAAGCCGTTAGGATAAATCTTGAAAAATCTGAAGGAGTTATCGAACTATCTTTTCGAATTTTGGAAAAGGGTAATACAGTTATTTTGATTGTTACAAGTGAACGAGAAGCTTTAGAAATGTATTTGAACATGCGAGAATATTCCGACGAGGTTTTCAACTTACCGGCACATGATATTCTTCCATTTGAGATGGTGGAATCGTCGATAAAGGAACGCACAAAGAGAATAACGACACTATTCAATCTCTACAAGAGAAAGAAGGGTGTATACATCACAAGTTTAGAAGGTGCACTTCAAAAGACTGCTCATCCAAAGAGCTTTTCGAACATGAGTATGAAAATAAAGGTAGGAAATAGAATAACGGAAGAATTCTTTGAAAAATTGAAGGAATTTGGATATGAGAGAGTTGAAACGGTTAGAGAGATAGGAGAATTTGCAAGAAGGGGATTCATAATAGATGTTTTTTCACCTTTTCATGAAAATCCTATGAGACTTGAACTTTTAGATGACGAAATAGTCGATATCAGATCCTTTGATCTTAGAACTCAGAGGAGTATATCCAAAAAACAGGAGTTTTTGGTATTACCAGTTCATGAATATGTCTTGAATGGTGAGAATTTGAAAATCTTTGAGAGAGAAATAGAGGATCTTAAAAGAAGGTTTCCTGATTTTAGTGAATTTTTGGATAGATTAATTTTAAATCCTATTAATTTAGATGCATTGAGTGGAATCTTCCATCAGCCAAATGCATGTCTTGTTGAATATATCGAAAGAATAGAACAAACAACGTTATTAATTAAAAATCCTTATAAATCTTTGAAAAACTTTTATGATCATCAAGAAGCAATCATGGATTTGTATGGGAAGCGATTCTTCAGTTATATGTATCACAGATTTTCAAAGGCTGATCCTGAAAGATTATTGAGATCTGACATTTCAAAGATATTCATTACACATCAAAATGAAGAAATTCCTTTTGAATATCACAAAGAATTTACCATAGATTCCCATAAAAAGAAATATCGTGTACATATGAAAAAACTTCCCGCATTTTTTAAAAGTCAAACGGAGTCATTGGAAGATTGGGAAGAATTGAGAACAGGAGATTATGTGGTCCATAAAGACTATGGAATAGGAAAATTTCTTGGGATAAAAAAAATAACAAACCAATTTGGAACGAGGGAATATTTCGAACTTCTTTATGCCAACGATGTGAAATTGTATGTTCCGGTGGAAAGAATGCATCGGTTACATCGATACATAGGAAATATTGAGGGAATAAAACTTGGAAATCTTAGTAATACACGACAATGGCAAAAAACCAAGCAAAAGGCGAGAAAAGAAATAGAAAGAAAAGTACGAGAATTGCTGAAAATATACGCCTTGAGGCTCGAAATCACCAAAAAGCCATCTTTAGGAGATCAAGAATTAGAGAGTAAATTCTTCGATTCATTCCCACACGTTGAGACAGAAGATCAATTGAGAGTTATAGAGGAAATCTTGGATGACATGGCCGATATCAGACCGATGGACAGACTTCTGTGTGGAGATTCCGGCGCCGGTAAAACTGAGGTGGCGATGAGAGCCGCTTTTAGAGCTGTGGTCAGTGGAAAACAAGTGGCATTTTTAGTGCCAACAACTGTTTTGGCAAAACAGCATTATTCCAATTTTAAGGATAGGATGGAAAGGTTTGGAGTAAAGATAGAGTTTTTGGACAGACTCAAAACTGAGAAGGAAACCGAGCAAATCCTCAAAGGTTTAAAAAATGGGACCATAGATATAATCATAGGAACTCACAGACTACTATCGAACGATGTGAAATTCAGGAACCTTGGTTTGATTATAGTGGATGAAGAGCAAAGATTTGGGGTGATTCAAAAAGAAAAATTGAAAAAACACAGGATATCAGTCGATGTTTTGAGTTTATCAGCCACTCCTATTCCACGAACTCTCTATATGTCTTTGAGTGGAATAAGAGATATATCACTCATCGAAACACTTCCTCCTGGAAGGATCCCTGTTGAAGTGATTGTCAGTAGATATGACTATCGGATAGTTAAAACTGCAATTTTGAGGGAGATTTCACGAGGTGGGCAGGTTTTTTACATTCATAATCGTGTAAAGGATCTGGATAAGATATATTTGAAACTCAAAGAAATGTTCTCAGATCTAAAAATCGGTGTGATTCATGGACAGATGAATAAAAAACGTTTCGATACGGTAATGTCTGATTTCTATGATGGAAAATTGGATGTTTTATTATCAACCACGATAGTTGAAAATGGTGTAGATATTCCAAACGCAAATACTCTTATAGTTGATGATGCTCATAGATATGGACTTGCCCAACTTTATCAAATAAGAGGCAGAGTTGGAAGAAGTGATAGAAGAGCTTTTGCATATTTTTTGTATCCTTCAAATGAAAAATTGACCAAAGAAGCGCTTGAAAGGTTGAAAGCAATAAAAGAATTCGGGAAACCTGGTGGAGGTTTCAAACTTTCTTTGAAGGATATGGAAATAAGGGGCATAGGTAATGTCCTGGGATTTGAACAGCATGGTCATATAGATTCTATAGGGTTATTCATGTATCGTGAAATCCTTAAAGATGTGCTGAGAAAATACAGAGGTGAAAAAGAATTCAGCGAGGAGGAACAAAACATCATCGATGTGGAATTAGAAGGATTTCATATGGATGTTCTTATACCTCAAGGATATATAACGGATTCTCTTGAAAGGATGAAAATATATCGTAGGATAGCGGAAACTAAAAGCTGGGGAGATATCGAGGACATTGAAAGAGAATTGGAAGATAGATTTGGGAAGATACCAAAGTCTGTGAGCAATCTGCTCGATTATGCGAAAATAAGAGTTTTTGCCAGTAAATACGGAATAGTGAAGATAAAACTCGAAAACAAAAGTACCTTGAAACTGAACTTTAAAAACAAGAATCTGGCGGAGAAATTCCACAATGTTATAAAGATCGGAACGATGCTCGATAGGCAACTGATAATATACAATTTTCATCCTAAAAACTCGACAAAGAGACTTTTAGAAATTTTTGAGAAGGAGGTACTCGATTGTTCGACACAATAGCTGCAATCTCAACACCTCGAGGAATAGGAGCGATTTCTATTATAAGATTGAGTGGACCTAAGACTCTTGACATAATTAAAAATGTATTCACGTTCTTAAGCAATGTAAAAGAGATTAAACCGCGCTATGCATATTACGGGAAAATAATTGATCCGATCAGCTCGGAAATTGTTGATACTGGTATCTGTGTGTATTACAAACTTCCCAACAGTTACACTGGTGAAGATATGGCAGAAATCAGTTGTCATGGTGGTATTTTAGTGAGTTCAAAGGTCTTGGAGGTTATATTGAAAGCAGGTGCAAGGCTTGCAGAACCTGGTGAATTTACGAAGCGGGCTTTTCTAAATGGAAAAATGGACCTAATTCAAGCGGAAGCAGTAAACGACTTAATAAATTGTAAAACGGATTTAATGTTGAAAATCAGTAATAATCAGTTACTTGGAAAGGGATCCGAGAAGATTAAAAATCTCAGAGATAAATTATTGAGCATTTCTGCTGAGATAGAAGTTCATATTGATTACCCTGAGGAAGATTTGTCGATTGAAAATCCAAGAGATATCTATGAAAAACTTGAAAACGTATATCAACAAATGAGAGAGTTTTTGATAAGCGCCGATAATGGAATGGTGCTGAAAGAAGGTATAAATACTGTTATTGTTGGAAAACCAAATGTTGGTAAATCAACCTTACTGAATAGATTGCTGAGAGAAGACAGGGCGATTGTAACCAATATACCTGGAACAACAAGGGATGTAATAATAGAAAGTCTGAACATAAGAGGTGTTTTGTTGAGAGTGGTTGATACAGCTGGAATAAGGGAAAGCTCAGATGTAATTGAAAAGATTGGAATCAAAAAAACTATCGAAGAAATTAAAAAGGCTGATTTGATTTTATTTGTGTTGGATGCTTCTGAACCTTTGAGTGAAGATGATCTAAGAATAATGGAGTTGATAAAAAAGAAAGATTATCTCGTGATTTTAAATAAGCGAGACTTGAATTACAAGATAAGTATCGAGAACATCAGGAAACTATTGAATGGAAAAAATCATATTGTGGAAATATCCGCTTTGAAGGGTGAGGGTCTGGAAAAACTTGAGGACGCAATATATTCCAAGGTGGAAGAAATGATAGATCTCGATGTTCAACCAGTTGTGACCAATCTCAGACAAAAAATAGCTCTACAAAAGAGTTCCTCCGCGCTCAAAGAGGCTCTGAATAATTTCAATAGTTATCCCATTGACGTAATATCAATAGATATAAGAAAATCTATAGAATATTTAGATGAACTGCTTGGTTTTAAATATTCTGATGATCTTTTGGAAAATATATTCAGTAATTTCTGTGTGGGAAAATAAAACCCCAAAGAATTATCTTTGGGGTTTTGAGCAAATTTTGACTGATTTTCAGATCTTCTATTCTTTTTCTTCTTCCTCATCTTCAAGGATCTGCCCATCAATTTCGGTATCCAAATAAAATTCATTTGACATTTGTTCCCAAATTC
>DQYP01000053.1 GCA_011043375.1 Thermotogaceae bacterium
ATCATGAGGATCGAAAAAATTCCAAAGATCACTTACAAAACACTTAAAAATGGTTTAAAGGTGGTATTAGAGGATGTAAAAGCTTTCAGATCTGTTTCAATAGGCCTGGGAATCCTTGGGGGTTCTTCCTCGGATCCCAAGGGTTTGGAAGGAATGGCTCATTTAATAGAGCATATGGTTTTTAAAGGTTCGAAAAAGCGTAGTAGCTATCAAATTAAAGAACCCATAGAAAAATCTGGTGGAACATTGAATGGTTTTACAAGCAGGGAAATAACCTTTTATTACACCAAAGTTCCTGATTTTAAAGCATTAGAAGCAATTGATATTTTGTTCGATATGGTTTTAGATCCTTTGTTTGATGGAGAGGATTTAAAGAGAGAAAAAGGGGTTATAATTGAAGAGATAAAAGAATTGAATGATGATCCATATGGAAAAGTTCATGATATATTTTTGAAAGAAGCGTTCAACAATTCAACATATGGTTCAGCGATTTTTGGTAGTGAGAGTAGCGTACTGAGAATATCAAAACCTGATATCATGTGCTATCATGAAAAGTTTTACAACACTTCAAATATGATTTTATCGGTATGTGGAAAATTGTCCAAGAAGTTAATAGAAAGGATATATGAATTGGAAAACAAGTATCATAGTACAGATTTTTTGTTTGAAATCAATTCTCCTAGATTCAGCCCGAGAAAGAAGGAAATAATCGAATTCAAAAGTGATATAAACCAGGTTCATTTGCTTTTAGGGACGCTTGCTCCGGGACGTAAAGAGGATGATTTTTTTGCTTTTTCAGTCCTCAATACCTTGCTTGGAGATGGGATGAGTTCGAGATTATTCAACAAAATTCGTGAAGAAGCGGGTTTAGCTTACAATATACACACTGAATACATAACTTTTGGGAGTAATGGATTATTCTTAATATATTCTTCAACTTCTCCAGATAAGTGCGAGGCACTTTTGGATAAGATACAGAAAGAAATTGAGGCAATCGGAAAGGGCTTGATAAGCCACAAAGAATCGGAATATGGGAAAGAAAGGATCAAGGGTGAATTATTACTGGCAAATGAAAGTACCTTTTCAAGGATGTACAAAAATTTTGATGAGTTCCGCGTTTTCAACAAAGTGTTTGATATAGATCAATTATTATCGAAGTTCGATAAGGTAACCATCGATAATCTTGTGGAAATCAGTCGAAAATATTTCCGGAATGATTGGCTAATTGTACAGTTGAGACCTAAATATTAGGAGTGGATACCTTTGGGTATCGTTTGGAAAAGAATAAGTGAAGTAAAAGCAGGAGAAATATTAGGTGAGGATGTTTACGACAATAGAAGTTTTTTACTTCTGTTAAAGAAAAAGACGGTTCTAACCAATAACGACATCAAACAGCTCTCTGATAGAGAAATTAACTGGATACCTATATATGTTGATGATGAAACGGAAACAATTGATAAAGAATATTACGAGGCTTTCAAAGTTGAAGTAGTGAGAAAAAAAAGAAGTTTCTCTGATCAAATACCAACTGTTTTGCCCGAGAAGATGTACGATGAATATATTGGAGTAATATCTGATCTAGTTAATGAATTAAAAATTGGTAATAGGGTCAATATATCCAAGCTTACAAACACATGTATCAGTATAGTTGATTACCTTAAGAAGCAGAAAGATAAGATTCTCAACTTTTTCACATCACACAATCTGGGATTTTTGAGAAAGCACCTTGTTAATACCAGTGTTCTTTCCGTGATAATGGGTGATGTTCTGAATCTTCAAAGACACAAACTGATTTCGATCGCCAAGGTAGCTTTGCTTCACGATATTGGATGGGCATTCATTGAGGATGATTTCTCAGATATTGAAACCACTCTTGAACTGCCAAAAGAGGTTTTCAAAAGGCATATAATAGTGGCAATCGACGTTATAAAGAAAAACGACGAAAATTTTTTAACTTTCGAGGAGATCAATGGTATTCTTCAGCATCACGAAAGATTTGATGGAAAAGGTGTTCCTTTTGGTAAAAAGGGTAAAAGCATAAATTGGATATCACGACTCATCCAAGTAGCGGATGCTTATGATTCTTTAACTTCTCAAGTAGCTGGAAGGGAGGCTGTTAGTCCTTATCAGGCAGCCTATTGGATTATAAATAGATCAGGTATTTTTTATGACCCAGGTTTTGTTAGAGCCTTCTTCAAAATTTGCGGTGTGTATCCTCCAGGGACGACGGTAGAATTGAACGATGGAAGAAAGGGAATCGTTGTGAGGATATCCCCAAATGCTCCTTTAAGGCCTGTCATAAAGATCGGAGAATTTGAGTTGGATCTTTCCAAAACCCGTGATGCGTGGATAAGGGGAGTGGTTCTTGAATAAATGGAAAAAAGTGCAGGATCTTTTGGAAGGGGAAAGGTTGGCCGAGGATATAGCTGATGGTAAAAGAGTTTTATTTAAAAAAGGCGAGGTTTTGGATAAGTTGAGAATTGATGCATTGCTAAAAATGGGTATTGAACGAGTTTATGTGGAGGCCGTGGATTTCTACGAATACAAGGATAGTGATTTAGAAAAAAGAGATATCAAATTGTTGTTGAATCATGAAATAGTGGAATATGCTAAGAAAAAAATAAAGAATGTGATTGAAAATGTAAAAAAGGAAGAGGAATTCGATCCAAAGGTTATAGAAGAACTATCTGAAAATATCTTTGAAGGTATTGTTCTTAATTATAAAGAAAATGTCTTCTTGAATTTGATAAAATTGAAGAGCTATGATGAATACACATTTACCCATCAGTTCAATGTAACTGTTTTAAGT
The DNA here is from genome assembly GCA_011043375.1 of Thermotogaceae bacterium. Lineage (GTDB taxonomy): Bacteria > Thermotogota > Thermotogae > B21-G9 > HyVt-16 > HyVt-16. Next base: position 2,810 of record DQYP01000053.1, read on the forward strand.
ACTTTGGTTTCCTTAGAATTGGGTCTTGATAAAGATATTGTCAAAAAGATCAGTTTTTCTTCTTTGATACATGATATTGGAAAACTCAAAATACCTTTGAAGATATTGAAAGCGTCAAGAAGCCTTACACCTCAGGAATTTGAGATAATAAAACTGCATCCAGTGATTGGTAAAAAAATAGCTTTAAATTCTGGTGTTATTGATGAGTCAATACTATCTTGTATATTACATCATCATGAAAGAATGAATGGAAGTGGTTATCCCGAGAAATTAAGGGGAGAAGACATAGATCTATTTGCTCGTATAGTGGCTGTCGCAGATGTATACGATGCGTTAACATCTGAGAGGCCCTATAAAAGCGCTTGGAATCCTTACGAAGCAATGAGTAATTTGATCCAGTCAGTAGATATTTTCGATTCAAAAGTAATGAATGCTTTGATAAGAGTTTTTGGTATATATCCTCCTGGAACAAGATTTTTGCTTTCGAATGGTGAAAGATGTGTTGTTATAGGAACTAAGAAAGGGAAAGTGTTTCGTCCCGTAGTTTTGAGTGATAATGGAGAAATAATAGATCTTTCTAAGAGGAAAGACTTAAAGATTATAAAAGTGGGGTGATATCATGTTAATAAAATGGTTTGGACATGCTTGTTTCATGATACGTGCTTCGGATACAGGATTATTGATATTGACCGATCCCTTCGATGAATCTGTAGGATACCCTTTACCTGATGTATCACCTAATTTAGTCACGGAAAGTCACCAACATTTTGATCATAACGCACATGCAATTCTAAAGGGAAGTTTCAATGTTTTAAAAAATCCTGGAATGTTTGAATACAATGAGGTGAAGATAAAAGCCATAGAATCTTTTCATGATAAATCGATGGGAAAAGAGAGGGGAATGAATCTGATTTTCAAATTCGAATTTTTGAATGGTACTAACATAGCTCATTTGGGTGATCTTGGTCATGTTGTAGATGATAACATCTTGAAAGAATTGTTACCTGTCGATGTACTTCTAATACCTGTTGGTGGAAAATTTACAATAGGTCCTGAAGAAGCTGTCGAAGTATGTGATTTAGTGAAACCCAAGGTTATAATACCAATGCATTACAAAACCAGGTATCTAAATTTTCCGATAAAATCCGTCGACGAATTCATAAAGGTTATTTCTAAAAAATCCAGTGTTGATATAGTACAAAATGAAAACAATATTTTCGAATTTGAAATGAAAGAGTTGAGGAGACCTAAACCTCTTGTATTAGTCATGAACATCTAATGAAAGAGGTGGAGCATTTGAATAGAGACAATTATCTCAGTGAGGTTCAAGTACTTCACACTAATGATCAAATAAGAAAAAGAATAAAAGAATTGGCTGGGAAGATAAATGATTATTACAAAGAGAAAACAGATCGTATTATTGCAATATGCATATTGAAGGGGGCAGTACATTTTTACAGTGAACTTATACTGAATCTCGATATGGATGTTGTTTATTCTTTCATCCATGTTTCGAGCTATTCCGGTTCAAAAAGTACTGGTAAGATAAAGGTTAATTATTGGATAGACAAACCTGTGACAAACGAATATGTACTGATAGTAGAGGATATTCTGGATACTGGAAAAACCTTATCTTACATTGTAAAATATTTAAACAAACATTCTCCCAAAGATCTGAAAATAGCAGCACTTTATCACAAAGTAGGTAAATCCAATTTGAAAGCCGACTTCATTGGTTTTGAAATCAACGATGAATTTATCGTAGGCTATGGTTTGGATTACGACGAAAGGTTTAGAAATTTACCATATGTTGGCTATTTCAGAAAATGAAGAATGGTTCTTTACTGATCATTTTACTGATTATTTTTTTTATTTTTTCCGTGATCATATCTTTAAGACTAGAAACCATACACGATCTTTTGGAGATTGTTCAAATTCGTGAGAGGCGAGTGTTGCTTTATATAACTTTAAAAAGTTGTCAGCAAGCCCTGGAATATTATTGGAATGATTCTCCAGCTACTTCTTTCGAAATAAACCTCAATGGATTTTATGTGACTTGCGAGTTAATAGATTTTTCATCTACCGAGGCTACCTATAGTTATGATGCTTTTATAAAAGATTGGAAGTTAACAGGCTATTTTAAAGTAAACCATACAACGGATGACAAATAAAAAGGATGAGGTAAAATGATATTGGAGGAGTTCTTGGATGAGGCACAGAGACTCATAGATGATTATATTGAACACCCTGACAGAATCAACAAAAGGAGAGCACCACTGTATAGTGAACTGCTCGCATTGTGGCAAAAAGTAGACGATTATGAAAAAAATCAGGATTTGGTTGAAAAGATAAGAAAGCTCTTTAGATATTATTCGAGTCTTAATAAACTTCCAAAAGAGAGAATGTTGAAGCGGTTGAAAAATGGGAAAATAGCAATAGAAAAATTAAAAGATGAGTTTTTAACGTTCAGATTTCCAGAGGTTGATTGTCAATCGAAGGATGTTCTTAGATACGATGTAAGGTATGCAAAATTGGTGGGACCGAGAAGGGAAAAAATCTTAAACAAACTTGGAATAAAAACTATAGAGGATTTAATGCTCTACTTTCCAAGGGATTACGAGGACAGAAGAAAATTGGTACCGATAAGTTTATTAAAAAACAATGAGAAAGTTTTAATTCGTGGAAAACTGTTGAACTTTGAAAAGAGAAAACTTTCGAACATTTCATTGCTAATAGCGATTTTAACGGATGGATTTGGCGAAGTGCTCTTAAAGTGGTTCAATCAGGATCATATAATCCGGAATTTGAACAAGAGTAGTGAATATATTGCATTTGGAACTGTCAAAAAAAATATCTATGGTCAACTCGAAATGCAAAATCCAGAGATTGAAAAATTGACCAATGATATTCAAGAAAAAGAATGGAGAAGAATATATCCACTGTATAGTCTAACTACTGGATTGACTCAAAATATGATGAGAAGGATTATACAAAGCAATTTGAATAATGCAAATTGTTTTGAGGAAAATATTCCTGATTGGCTTATAGAAAAGAGAAATCTAATGAGTATAGATCAAGCAATCAAGACGTTACACTTTCCCTCAAGTTTTCATCACTTAAAGAAAGCAAAATGGAGACTTACGTATGAAGAGTTGTTTTATTTTGAATTATCCATTCTTTATCATAGATTGAAGCTGGAGCAGCAGATCAACGGGATTTCCAAGGATATAAAGGGAGATTTAGCGAATGAATTTATAAATAATCTACCTTTCAAACTAACCAAAGATCAAATAAAGGCTTATCTGGAAATAAGAAAAGATATGGTATCAAGCAAAGTTATGCGTAGACTAATACAGGGGGATGTTGGATCGGGGAAAACTGTGGTTGCTGAGATAGCCATGGTGGATAATTTTGAAGCAGGGTATCAATCGGCTATAATGGTTCCAACAACTGTTTTGGCTCTTCAACATTTTAAGAGAATTAAACACGATCTCGAAAAATTGGGGATTAATGTAGGTCTACTAATAGGTTCTATGACAGAAAAAGAGAAAGAAGAGATGAAATCACAGATCAAAAAAGGGAAAATAGATGTTATTGTTGGAACCCATGCTTTGATACAGGAGGATGTGCATTTTGCGAATTTAGGCCTCATAATAATCGATGAACAGCATAGGTTTGGTGTAAGGCAAAGGGAAGCCCTACTTAACAAAGGAAAACTCGTTGATATGCTCGTTATGACTGCTACACCTATTCCAAGGTCAATGGCTCTTACAATCTATGGAGACTTGGAGATATCAACAATAAAGGAAATGCCCGTGGGACGTAAGAAAATTAAAACCGTTTTGATTTCATCTTCAAAAATATATAAAGTGTATGAATTCATAAAAGAAGAAATAAAATTAGGACATCAGGCATTTATAGTTTATCCATTGGTTGAAGAATCAGAGAATCTTGAGCTTAAGGCTGCTACTACGATGTACGAAAAGCTCTCGAAAGAAATTTTTCCTGAATACAGAGTTGGTTTGCTACATGGGAAAATGTCAGACAACGAAAAAGAAAAGATTATGAGAATGTTTTCAGAAAGAAAATTGGATATACTCGTTTCAACAACAGTAATCGAAGTCGGAATAGATATACCAAACGCTACAATCATGATGATAGAACATCCTGAAAGATTCGGACTTGCACAACTTCACCAATTGCGTGGAAGAATAGGTAGAGGTAATCTTGAAAGCTATTGTTTTTTAGTTGTGAACAAAAAACACAGCGGGATCTTCGAACGTCTAAATTTCTTTGCTTCGACAACAAATGGTTTTGAAATTGCAGAGTATGATTTAAAGTTAAGAGGACCTGGTGAGTTTCTTGGAGTTAAACAACATGGATTGCCAGAGTTCAGAATAGCTGATCTTTCAAGAGATTTCAATATTCTACTGATTGCTCGCGAAGATGCACAGAATTTATTGGAGTTAGATCCAGAATTAAAGAACCACAAGCGCTTGCTTCAAAAAATCCAAAAACTTTATGGTTCAAAAGTTGAACTCATAGAGGTGGGTTGAACTTGAAGATAACAGGAGGTAAATATAAATCGATTACTATTTTCGTTGTGAAAGATAGGAGAGTTAGATACACCACTTCTAAAGTTAGATTAGCTATTTTCTCAATCCTTGGTGAAAAAGTTAAAGCTGCGAATGTACTTGAACTTTTTTGTGGTAGTGGGGTCCTTTCAATTGAAGCTATAAGTAGGGGAGCAAACAAGGCAGTTTTGGTAGATGTGTCAAAAGAAGCGATCATCACAGTGAAAAGGAATATGGAAAAGATCGGTTTTTCGGATTATAAGGCATTAAAAATGGATTATAGAAGGGCACTCAGATATTTGAGAAATAAGGGAAAATTTGACATCATTTTTGGTGATCCACCGTATGATTTAGGCTATGGTGAGGAGATACTGGTAACCATTGAGAAAAACAGCGAACTTTTAAAGGATAACTCAAGAATTCTATTGGAGTTATCAACTAAGGAAAAACTCTTCATACCGGATTTGTTTACAATCGAAGTTGATAAAAATTTTGGAGAGACTCGTATTGTTCTATTGAAATTTGGAAAGGGGCATTGAGTTGAATCTGAAATTTTTTGCTGATAGAATGCTTGGAAGGCTTGCAAAAAAACTTCGAATCCTTGGTTTCGATACTTTGTATTTTTCGGATATTCCGAAGAATGAAATATTTAGACTATGTAAAAAAGAAGACAGAATCCTATTAACGAGGGACAAGCAGATAGCCAAAAGGGCTTGGAAGGAGAAGGTTGCCTTCTTTTTCTTGAAGTCCGATAAATGGTACTCACAACTAAAAGCCGTGAAAGATAGATTCAATATTTCGCTTGAAGATTGTTTACTGTTCAGTAGATGTTCTGAGTGTAATGGTTTTCTTGAGCATATTGATAAAGAAAAGATAAAAAATAAAATACCAGAATACGTGTATTTAACGAACAATGAGTTTCTCATGTGTCCAAAATGTGGTAAAGTTTACTGGAGAGGAACACATACGGAGAATATCATGAACGACTTAAACAAAATTTTAAGGGGTAGTAATGATGAAAGTAGAACTTGAAAAATTGTTTACAGAAATAATAAAAAGTATAACTTCCAAGAACGGAGAAAATATCCTCAATAAGATATCAGAAGTAATTTCAGACAATCTCAAGGTCGTTAACTGCTCACTAATGATTTTTGAGAAGCAGAAAAAACAGTTTAGATTAGTGGGTACATCTCTACCCGATAAATCATTAGTTAGAAGACGAAAAATCCCAATCCAAGATATCCAAATACAAAAGGATGTATATACAATATTAGATGATCCAAGTTTTAATGATATAAAAGGAGATAAAAAGAATGTTATCGCCTTATTTCCTATATTTGAAAAAGATGAATTAATAGGTGCCTTGATATTCGAAGTAATCAGAGAGGATAATTTAAAAAAGCTTGAAATAGCTCGAGATCTTTTGCAAAATTTGGGTAGCTTGATAAATTTTTTGATGGAACAAGATAGGTTAAGGTATGAGAACATAAGATTGAAACTGATCGAGAAGTTGGATCTTGATATAAGAGAGATAAGGGATTTAGATGATATATTCAAAATACTTTTAAATGAAGTTGCTGAAATTTTGGAAGTAGAATATATAGCCGTTTGGATATTTGAGAACGGAAAATTAGCATTGAAATTTTGGAAAGGATTCTCGAATAACGAGATAATTGCCGATCCCGTACCTGATAATAATAAGTTGAAAAGAATATTCGATTCTAAGAAGCCATCCATCTGGATAAAGAAGGAAGAGTTGAGTTTTCTAAAGGAATTATTGAATCTTAGGTTCAAATCAGCAATCTTTTGCCCTCTGTTTGTGAACGAAAAGCCTTTTGGATTAATGATGCTAGCAAATAAGAAAGAAACAAAACATTACAGACCTTATAAACATCTGGATAAATTTGAAATGTCAGTTATGTTGAGCGTATCACAAAAACTCTCCCTTTTGGTGGAGAATTATGTGAATAAAAAGGCGTTGAATCAAGAAATAAAAGCCTTGAAAGAATTAAGTGAGAAGTACAAAGAGCTTATTGAAATACAACAGGAACAAATTCAAAAATTGAATGCTGTATATAAAATAAGTCAAGCTATGAATTACAGCATGGATTTGAACAACATAATGAAAATATTATTGCTTGGTTTAACCTCCGAAAGGGGCTTTGGTTTTGACAGAGCAATGTTGTTGATAAGGGATAAAAGTAGCAAAATTTTAAGAGGTAAAATGTGGCTTGGAATGTCTGAGAATGAAAAAGACTTGAAAGTCTGGAATAAACTTAAGCAGCGTTTAATGATGTACAATGATTTTGCGGATTATCTGAGACAAGAGGCGTTATCTTTAGATTTATCGAGTTATTTGAACGATGTTGTAAGAAATATAAATATAAGCTATATAGGTGATAATGTACTGGAAAGGGTGGTATTGAGAAAAGCTTTAATCAGTGTTGTACCGCAACTGGTGAAGGAAAGGGAAAGTGAACTCCTGAATCTTGTTCAGATTCTTGGTACGGAGAACTTCATTTGCATTCCGTTGATAGGTAGGCATGAAACCCTTGGGGTAATAATTGCTGATAACAAATACAGTCAAAAAACATTAAGTGAAAATGATATAAGGCTCCTCAAATTGTTGAGCAGTAGTGCAGGGCTTGCGATAGAATCGGTGATGAATCTTCTTGAAGTTCAGGATAAGAACAAGGAAATACAAAGAAGGTTAGATTTCTTTGAAAGATTAGAAGAATTCAGTAGGGAATTGCTTAACTCAATAGATGCAGCCATTATCGTGTTGAAAAAGGATGGAATAATAATAGAATGGAACAACAAAGCAGAGGAATTTTTTGGAAAATTGAGAAGCAGCGCTATAGGCACACACATAAAATTTCTTGGAAGTGAGTTCGTGGATTTGTATAATGTTTCCGAGAGAGTTTACGATGTTAGAGACACAATAGTCCTGACGGAATATCCCTTGAACGCTTATGAAGAGAAGTACTTCGATATAAAATTCACGCCTTTGTGGAATAAGCGGACAAGTGTAATTGAGGGAGTAATAATAATGTTCGAAGATGCAACAGCACGTCATAATCTGGAGAGAGAACTTAGGCGTCAAGAAAAACTTGCTATACTTGGTGAAGTAGCAGCACGTGTGGCACATGAAATAAGAAACCCTTTAACTGTTGTTGGTGGATTTGCGAATAGGTTGGAAAGAAAGTTGAAGGATGAGAAAGCAAAGCAATATGTGAAAATAATAGTGGAAGAAGTGAAGAGATTGGAAGAGATCCTGACGGAGATATTGGAATTCAGCAAGGATTATGAAACCATGGAGTTTGAAGAATTCGATTTTAATGTCCTTGTTAGAGAGGTAGTAGAACTTTATAATGATAAAATAATAGAAAGATCAATAGATTTAAATATAAATTTCTCGAACGATGAATCAGTATTACTAGGGGATAGAAAAAGGTTGAAGCAGGTTTTAATTAATCTTCTAAAAAATGCGATTGAAGCAACTGATCGTGGTAAAATAGACTTAAAAGTTTGGGAATCGGAAGATAAGATATGTTTTTCTATAAAGAATGAAGGAAAACCGATTCCTGAGGAAATAAAAGATAAAATTTTTATGCCGTTTTTTACCACCAAAACTGATGGTACAGGGTTGGGATTGTCTGTATCTAAGAAAATAGTGGAGGATGAACACTCTGGAAGATTAATATTGAAAACTGGTGAAAATTGGACCGAGTTTATAGTTGAGATACCAAAGAAAGGGGTTCAAAAAAATGGGCAAGGTTAAGAAGATCTTGGTTGTGGATGATGAACCAAATATTGCGTTTTTAATTAAAGAGGAATTGGAGGATGAGGGATACGAAGTGAAAGTTTGTAACAGTGGTGAGGAGGCATTGAAGACCATTAAGAATGAAAACTTTGATCTGATAACGCTTGATATAGAAATGCCAGAAATAAGTGGTATAGAAATTGCTGGTAAAATAAGGGAAATGGAAAAAGATGTGAAAATAGTTCTTTTAACTGCCTACAGTCATTATAAAAGTGATTTATCGTCTTGGGCTGCAGATGCTTATATTGTCAAAGGATCAGATTTCTCTGAGTTAAAGGAAATTATAAAAAAATTATTGGGGTGATGTTTGGTGGACTACAAGAATACTCTCAATCTTCCCAAAACTAAATTCCCAATGAAAGCAAATTTGGTGAAGAAAGAACCCGAAATACTCAATTACTGGGAAAAGATTGATCTTTATAATTACGTTCAAAATCTTCGAAAAGGAAAGAAAAAATTTGTTCTTCACGATGGTCCCCCCTATGCAAATGGTAGGATACACATAGGAACTGCTTTGAACAAAATATTGAAAGATTTCGTTGTGAAGTACAAAACTATGAGGGGCTTTAATTCACCTTATGTGCCGGGTTGGGATACTCATGGTTTACCAATAGAACATAAGGTTACTACTGAAATCCTTGGCGAAAAGGCTAAAAGTATGAGCAAAATGGAAATAAGACAAAAATGCGCTGAATATGCAAAGAAAGCCATTGAAGACCAAAAAAGAGATTTCATGAGGCTTGGTGTGAGAGGAAGATGGGCTGCACCTTATATTACTCTTGACAGAGAATATGAGGCAGCAGTTATATCAATCATAAAGACCTTAGCTGAGAAAGGGCTCATATATAGAGGTAAAAAACCTATATTTTGGTGTCCAAGTTGTGAAACAGCTTTGGCAGAAGCGGAAATTGAGTACAAGAACCATGTTTCTCCCTCTATATACGTGAAGTTTGAACTCAACGATGAGAAGAACACTTATGTTATTATCTGGACAACCACTCCCTGGACGTTAATAGCGAACGTTGCTATAGCGGTTCACCCGGATTTTATTTATCAAAAGGTAAAAATCGATGACGAAAACTGGATAATTGCTAAAGAGTTAGTTGGAGAAGTAATGAAAAAAGCTGGTGTTAATAAATACGAGATAATCGATGAATTCAAAGGAAACGATCTTGAGGGTAGAACAGCGAAGCATCCTTTTATAAACAGGAATTCTGTTATAATTCTCGCCGATTATGTTACCATCGATACGGGTACTGGTTGTGTTCATACTGCTCCCGGTCATGGTGAAGAGGATTATTTATCTGGTTTAAGGTATAATTTGCCAATTCTATCGCCGGTGAATAATTCTGGAAGATTCACTAAAGAAGCAGGAAAGTATGAAGGAATATTCGTATTCGATGCAAATAAGGATATAATAAATGATCTACAAAAAAGCGGAAAGCTTGTTGCACAGGAGAATATAGAACATTCTTATCCGCACTGCTGGAGATGTCATAATCCTGTTATTTTCAGAGCAACTGAACAATGGTTTATAGGTATGGATGTAAACGGTCTTAGAAATGAAGTCCTCGAGAAAATAGATGAAGTAGAGTGGATACCTTCTTGGGGCTCAAATAGAATAGGTTCGATGATATCCGAAAGACCCGATTGGTGCATAAGCCGCCAGAGAATCTGGGGTATACCTATACCGGCGTTCTATTGTAAAGATTGTGGAGAGGTTATTTTGAATCCAAAGGTTATTGAACATGTTGAAAATCTAATCAGAGAAAATGGCACAGACATTTGGTTTGAAAAAAACTCTAAAGAATTATTACCAGAAGGATTCGTTTGCCCAAAATGTGGCAGCAGCAATCTCGAGAAAGAAGAGGATATCTTAGATGTCTGGATAGATTCTGGAGCATCATTTGAGGCTGTTCTCAGAAAAGAAGAAGAATTGACTTATCCTGCAGATATGTACCTTGAAGGTAGTGATCAACACAGGGGATGGTTTCACTCCTCATTGATACTTTCTGTAGCCAAACATGGTGCTGCCCCATACAAGACCGTATTAACACATGGTTTTGTAAAAGATGAGGAGAAGCGAAAAATGTCAAAATCTCTTGGTAATGTCATTGAGCCTCAGAGAGTTATTGAGAAATATGGAGCAGATGTTTTGAGACTTTGGGTTGCATCTTCTGATTATACAAACGATGTTTCAGTCTCGATGTCGATATTGGAACAACAGGTAGATGTTTATAGGAAAATAAGGAATACTCTCAGATTCATGTTAGGGAATCTAAGCGACTTCGACCCAGAAAAGGATTCAGTGAGATACAATGAACTCATGGAACTCGATAAAGTAATTTTATCTATCTTTCACAGGTTCCTCAAGAATATAACGGAATATTATGAAAAATATGAATTTCATAAGGTTTATCATGCTATAAATAGATTTTGTACGGTTGAGTTGAGTTCATTGTATCTCGACATACTCAAAGATAGGCTTTATGTCGAAGGAGCAACAGCAATAGAGAGAAGATCAGCACAAACAGTTATGCATGAAATATTGGTTGGACTTGTTAAAATCCTTGCTCCCATAATGACATTTACTATGGAAGAGATATATTCTTATCTTCCCAATGCTGATAGAAAGTATAAAACGATTCAAGCAGAAGAATGGCCGGAAATCAAGGAAGAATATATAAACGAAGATTTGGAGAGAAACTGGACGATTCTGTTTGATTTGCGAGACGATGTCATGAAAGCTTTAGAACGTGCTCGTAATAATGATATCATAGGGCACTCTTTGGATGCAAAGATATTGTTGAAGGCTAAGAATGAAAAAATAGAAAAGATTCTAAAAATATATGAAGAAGAATTGGCAGATTTGTTTATTGTATCCCAAGTAGAGTTGGTGAAAGAGGATGAGGACAATTTCTTTGAAGGGGAGGAAATACTTGTAAAAGCTGTTCATGCGGAAGGAAAAAAATGTCCAAGATGCTGGAAATATTTTATTCCCGAAGATGATACAAAAGAACTTTGTCCTAGATGTGAAAGAGTTATAAAAGAATTCTATTTGGAGTGATAATATGGAATACAAGTTGAAGAAAAAGGAAATAATAGCGCCTGAAATATATGATCTTATATTTGAGGCGCCACAAATTGCCCAGCATGCTAAAGCTGGGCAATTTGTGATAATACGAGTGGATGAAAAAGGTGAAAGGATTCCGTTAACGATAGCTCAAACTTCGGAGAAACATATAAGATTGATAGTTCAAGTAGTTGGAAAAAGCACTGAGAAGCTTTCAAAGGTTCCCGAAGGAGGAAGGGTAATCGATATAACTGGACCTCTTGGTAATCCGAGTGAAATAGATAATTATGGTAATGTCTTAATAATTGGTGGTGGCGTGGGAATTGCAGCCATATTACCCATAGTGAAGGCCCTCTATGAAGCTGGGAACAAAACCACAGTGATAATTGGTGCACGTTCTAAAAAGTTCTTAATATTGAAGGAAGAAATATCTGAATACTCCCATAATCTAATTGTAACTACAGATGATGGTAGTTATGGAATGAAGGGATTTGTTACAGACGCATTTAAAACTCTTATAAATAAAGGGAAAAATTTCAAAGTTGCTTGGGCAGTAGGTCCTACCATTATGATGGAAAATTGCTCCAAGGTTGCTAAGGAAATAGACATACCTATCTGGACCTCCTTGAATCCTATCATGGTTGATGGAACCGGAATGTGCGGAGGATGTAGAGTAGAGGTCAATGGAGAAATAAAGTTTGCGTGTGTTGATGGCCCTGAGTTTGATGGAAGATATGTTAATTGGGATGACCTGAGGAAAAGGTTACAACAATACAGAGATCTTGAAATCATGGCGAGAAAATCAAAGGATGTAAAGGGTGATATGTTGTGAAAACCAATCCAAACAAAATCCCAATGAAAGAACAATCTCCGGAAATTAGAAAAAGGAATTTTTTTGAGGTGGCTCTTGGATATACTCCTGAAGAGGCTGTTGAAGAAGCTCAGCGATGTCTCCAGTGTAAAAATGCTCCTTGTGTGAAAGGATGTCCAGTTGGAATAGATATTCCAACATTCATTTCTTTAATAAGGGAGAAAAAATTTACCGAGGCACTTGAAAAAATACGAGAGACCAATCTTCTCCCCGCGATATGTGGCAGAGTTTGTCCGCAAGAGAAGCAATGTGAGGCTCATTGCACTTTAGGAAAAATCAAAGGTTATGAACCAGTGGCTATTGGAAGGTTAGAAAGGTTCGCGGCTGATTGGGAAATTCAGAATAAGACTTTGAATATTCCTGAAATTCAAGAAAGAAAGAATAGAAAAATTGCAATAGTGGGCTCAGGCCCTGCAGGGCTTGCATGTGCTTCTTATCTTGCAAAGAAAGGTTATAGAGTTGTAATCTTTGAAGCCTTGCACGAATTTGGCGGTGTTCTCACATATGGAATCCCAGAATTTAGATTGCCAAAATCCATTGTTGCGCGTGAAATCGAAACCATAAGGACACTAGGTGTGAAATTGGTAAAAGACACTGTCGTTGGAAGGACCATAACTTTTGAAGAATTGAGAAAGGACTTTGATGCAATATTTATTGCTACAGGGGCAGGTGCTCCAAAATTTTTGGGAATAAAAGGTACAAATCTAATTGGAATCTTTTCCGCTAATGAATTTCTAACAAGGATTAATCTTATGAAAGCATACAAATTTCCAGAGTATGATACGCCTGTTCTTAGGGGTGAAAGAGTTATAGTAGTTGGAGCAGGAAATGTCGCAATGGATGCTGCAAGAAGTGCTTTGAGAACGGGGGCTAAAGAAGTCACCGTGATATATAGACGTACTGAAAAAGAAATGCCGGCCAGAATAGAGGAATATCATCATGCTGTTGAAGAAGGGGTGAAGTTCATTTGGTTGGCAACTCCTATAGAATACTTAGGAGATGATATAGGGAAATTGAAAAAGGTAAAATGTATCAGAATGAGTTTGGCGGAACCCGATGAAAGCGGACGCCGTAGACCTGTCCCTGTGGAAAATTCTGAATTTTTGCTGGATGCTGATCTGGTTATAGAAGCAATAGGTCAAGGGCCAAATAAGGTTCTTTTGAATGCCATATCAGATCTAGAACTTAATTCAAGAGGTTATATAAAAGTTGACCCTGAAACTATGCAAACGAATATACCAGGTGTTTATGCTGGAGGAGATATAGTTACAGGAGCTGCAACAGTTATAGAAGCAATGGGAGCTGGGAAACGTGCGGCTTTGGCTATTGATCACTTTTTGGCTAATATCAACAGTAAGTCTCGTTAATTTGGCTTATTCTGAAACAAAAGTTTTGTTCAATTTGAATGATCCTCAACAGTTTAAAAAAGAGTTTTTCAATCTTATTTCTCATGCTGATAATTATATAAAAATAGTCACCTTCAATTTCGACTTTGAGGAAATTGAGGAAATACTAATAAAAAAGAGTCTTGAAGGAGTGAAAATATTTTTAGTCGTTGATGATACGAAGAGTATTAATGTTAAATACTTGCAGTTATCAGGTATACAAGTTTTGGATGATAGAGTTTCAAATGAGCGAAATGGATTAGTTCATTCAAAATTTGTAATTATAGATGGAAGGTATGTTTGGTTCGGTTCTGCAAATATAACCGAAACTTCATTTTTAAGAGATCATAATTTTGCTTTTATAAGTGATGATGAAAGTATAATAGAAGTTTTTGAGAAAGAATTTGACAATAATTTCTTGGCTTGCAAGTTTCACAGCAGTAAAATAGATTTTTCAAATGAGAAGATCGGAATATTTTTTGCGCCTATTGGTAATATTTCACATAAAATAGCCGAAGCACTCTCGAAAGCTGATGAAGAGGTCTTGATTTGTGCTTATGCCTTTACAAATTTTGTAATTCTCAATCAATTAAAGATCTTGGCATCCAATGGTGTGAAAGTAAGATTGATTTTAGACGAAAATTGGAATCTATACAGTAGTTTTAAATACAGTGTTTTGGAAAATGCCATAGATTTCTTTAAAATAAAATTGGACCCATTTGATGGTTTGTTACATGATAAGTTTATATTGATAGATCCTGAAAAAAACAATGGATGTGTCATCGCTGGATCTTACAATTTTACGTTATCCGCTGATACCTCAAATGATGAATTTTGCATATTTTTAAGTTCATCCAATATATTGAGAGAATTCAAAAAGGAGTTTGAAAGAATATGGGCAGAATCTCAAGAATTTTAGCAGACACTTTCGTTTTCGATATAGACGGTACACTTGTGGATGAATCACTAATGATCTCATCGAAAAACAGACAGGCATTGCATTTGTTAAACAAGAAAGGATATAGATTGATCCTTGCAAGTGGAAGAATGCTAAAGGCAGTTCGCAGGTTCATGGAAGAGCAAATCGGTTTCTGCTGTCCATGTATATCTTACAACGGTTCAATTTTGTGGGTTCCGGAAAATGGTATCATAGCTAAAACCACTATAGATTCGAAGATTGCCGTAAAGGTATTGGATTTTTTGAGAAAAGAAGGAATACATAGACAAGCATACATCGATGATCAACTCTTCGTTGAAGAAGATAACGATTACGTGAAAAGCTACTGTGAACGTTCTGATATAACATATACGGTCGTTAAGGATCTTATCAAACTAGTTGAGAAAAGAGGTGAAAGCATAAAACTTTTGGCGATAGCAACCGAAGAAAAATTGGATGCAGTCAAAGAAAAGGCCCGCGAGCTGTTTGGAGATTGTCTTGAGATCTTCAAGTCTTTCCCCACCTATTTGGATTTTGTTCCAAAGGGTGTGAACAAAGGATATGGCCTAAGGAAACTTTCCAAAGAATTAGGGTTCTCTTTGTATAAAACTGTCGCATTTGGTGATAATGAGAATGATTTTGAAATGTTGAAAGAAGTTGGTTATCCTGTAGTCATAGGTGGAGCTTCTAAGAAACTTATTAATATCTCTTTTATGCACGATCCAAATGTAAAAGAAGGAGTTTACAATGTTCTCAAAAAGATTTTGCCAGAGCTGTTTACTTGAATTCATCTTCTTGATTCTGATCATTACAAACCTTTTTTCTTATCAGTTAATTTATTCAAATAATGGGATTTCTGGAAGGATTTACAATGATATCGATGAATTGAGAAAATCGGTTGGTGAATTCAATGATGCCTTGATTGGTGTTTTTATAAAACCAGATGATGTAATAGACGATGTCTCTTTTCTATGTCTTGGGAGTAGCTCAAAAGCGTTTTTAGCTGAAGAACTCGGATTTTTAATAGGAGTATATTTGAAAAAACACGGAGTAAATTTTTGTATATCAGGATTCCCATTAGTTTTATCTCCAAATGTGGAGACCGAGGTTTTAGATTCCAAAGATTTTGTTAGTTCTTCACCGTATGTTACAGCACAGATTTTGGAATTATATTATTTGGGATTGATACGTTCAGGCATCTTCCCAGTAATCGATGCTTCAAATGGATTCGACATTGATGTAATTTCTTCTTTGAAAACCAGGGG